>JANNXL010000059.1:0-2982 GCA_031409575.1 Hyphomicrobium sp. | reverse complement strand
GATCTCGACCGCGCTGCCGCCCGAGACGCCGATGCCGTCGTTGTGATTCGTCACCGTCAAAGCCGGCGTGGCGATGCTCGTGGCCGTGATCGTGAGGTCAAAGCCGGTGCCCGCGGTGAGGCCTGAGACATTGGGATTGGTCGAACTCGACCCCATGACGGAGCCGGTGATATTGTTCGTGCCGAGACTGACAATCGCCTGGGCTTGCAGAAAGCCGGTGTGCAGCAGGAAGGCGAAAAAGAAGGCTAAGCTGGACGTCATTGGCAGCTATAGACCCAGTGGGTGATGAAAGTTGTGGTCGGAGCCCTGTTCTCGAGCCGGTGGCATTCACCCCTTCGATGCCACGCAGCCTTTACGGATCATCTCGAAAATGATGCCAAGCATAAATAGTGGCTCAAACCTAGCATAGCATTTAATGAAGCTCCTAGCTTGATACAACGAACTACCCTCAAGTCACCCGATGCCCGGGCGATCCGCCAAAAGCTCGGCCTCAGCCAGACGGGTCTTGCCACCCTCATCGGGATCAGCCCGGGGACCCTGCAGAATTGGGAGCAGGGTCACCGCCAGCCCGAAGGCACTGCACGTGCCCTCTTCCGTGTCGCCGAGTCCCATCCGGAAGCGGTTCTTGAAGCGCTCCATCGGTGAGGGGAATCCGAGCCTCCCTTTGAAGGAACCTTGAGGATAGATCCCGCCCGCTACGGAATTCAGGGCTGCGCTTGCTCGTTGGGTGTTTGGAAACAACCGATGTGCGAGCAAAGTCCCGACTGACTGCCTGACGCGTTATCTTCTATTCTTCTCAAGCGATCCCTCCAGCGGCCAATCATCCGTTCTAAACGGGCCAACTGGCAATCCGCTGGTAGTCCAAAGGTTGATATAGGGTCTTGAAGACCAGCCAAAACGGGCGGCGATCGGCTTCTCCACCTTGTCGCTCCAAACGGCAACCGTGGTCTTGTCGACCAGTTCGGCCTGTGCTTCGACAAACTGTCTGTCTTCGCCGGCAACCACAAAACCTGCAGGAACGCCGTTCAATTTAAGTTCCTCACCGGACATGACATCGAAATGCAGGATGAGCTTGTTTCCCTTTGTCTCCACTGACTTGAAAGCCGGGCTGCCCCATGTCTGTGGTTTCTTCTCTAACGGAAGGCTCTTCGTATACACTTCCGCCATCGCCCAGCGCATTCCTCGCTCACCATGCGACTGCTTGCGCAGGACGTGAAAATCGGTGTGTAAATCGTCAGCCGTGACCACGAAACCCGTTCTAGGAGTTGTTCGATGGATGCGGAAAGTAGCCTCCTGAATTAAGTTGTAGTCGCCTGGTTGATACACACGCTTTTCGTTGTCACCGGCGGCAATCTGGACGATGAGAAAGGGCATTGCTGGATAGCTGAATGTTTCGCGCCATGAAGCGATCACCGCACGGTAGCTTGGCTCGAACATGGAGATCGGCTTTGTGAGCGAATTGTTTTCCCCGAGGTAGAATGCCGCACCACGGAAGCTCATGTTTCTGATGGGCCAGATGGTGCTGTTGTAAAGACAACCCGGAGTCCATATCGGGTCCTGGAAAAACGGCTCCAGTTCAGGGACTTTTTTCTGCGCGTCGGCTGAGGCCCAATAATGAGCCAGAGTTCCGCCTACGGAGGTGTCAACAAGACCGATTGGAACCTTGAGTTGGTCATACAGGCTTTTCGCGAAAAAGAATCCGAAGGCGCTAATTCCCTTCCCATGCACTGGAACGCAGTCTGGCCCAAATACGACCCATTCATTTTTGACGGGAATATCCTTCTGGGCTCCTTGTGAACCCAGTCAAGTTTCTCCCAGTCCGGCATGAAACCATTCAGTGTAGTAACACAGCGGATATTCCGATACTGCGGGTTTGCATCGACTTGGTTCTGATCGAATCCATCCGGGCGAATCCAGAACGGAAAGGCCATGTTGCTCTGGCCTCCCATGAGCCATACTTCGCCAACCAGAACGTCATTGATTTCTGCTTTCTCACTGCTCCCGACAGATCTAACGGTCAGCGTGCTGCCTGTTGCGTTGGCGGACATGGGGTCGAGCACGACCTGCCATGAGCCGTCGGCCGCTGTCGTGGCGCTCTTGGTTTGACTAGCAAACTCGACAGCAAGCTTCTCGCCGGCCGTGGCCCAGCCCCACACCTTCACCTTGGTGTCGCGCTGCAATACCATATGGTCGTCGAACAGACGGGACAATTGGAGCCCGGGTGCAATGGGCGGCAGAGGCATGAGTTTCGGTTGCGCATCGCAGGCCCCCCCGACCAACATGATGGCAATGAATGCAGAGTTCCCTTTTATGCCAAAAACGGCTGCTGAGGCCATACGTAACTTTCTACTTTTTCTGTTTTTCATAAGCCGGCTAAGATTACGACGAGGAATAGCGTGTATTTCATTGAGGTGTTTTGGGGAGACTACGCACGGTGCTATTTTTTCATCATCTTGAGATTGGCCTCTGCAAATGCCCTGCCCATCTGAGCGAAGATCTTTGCGCTGCCAAAATAGTGGTAATCGCCATTGGAGGTTCCTTTCATCGCTTCTCTGTCTTTGGGCGGAAGGACTTTCTCCAAGGCGAGGTCGAGCTTCTCCTTGTCGGCTTTCGTGATGCCTTCAATCCGCATGTCGATCGCGCCATAGCGCTCTGGGGATTTTAGATCAAATTGGTCATTGGCATAGACCGCCAAGACGTTCTTCCCCTTCTTTAACAATTTTATCTGGTCATTTTCAAGGACGATGCAGCCGTAAACTGGCTTGTCCTGCCACCAACCGTAGCTGTGAATATTTTGGCCGTTCAAATAAACATGGAACCCTTGTCTCGCTAAGTTCGCGATGCGATACGATTCGAAGTTGAGGTCTTCCAATTCAAACGTTGTGCGCATCAGCAGGAATTCGCCATTGCCCCATTGGGAGGGGAATTTGTCCAAGGTGATTCCGCTGTCTTTCCAGACGCCCTTACCGATGGGTGCCTTGC
>JANNXL010000058.1:0-9318 GCA_031409575.1 Hyphomicrobium sp. | reverse complement strand
CTCATGGGGCACGCCAAGGCCCGTGAGAACAGCGGACGCGTGTTTCATCGTGGCCCAGTCAGATTGACTGCCCATGATGATGCCAACGAGTGGTGTGGTCTTGCTCATGTGTGCTGTGACTGGTTCCGGCCAGAGGAGCGGAACCAAGCGCCCTTTGTGAAAGTGCCCAATATGAGGGGTTAGAGGAGCAAGGCCAGGGTGACAAGTGCCTGCGCCCCGCAGGGTGTGGATGCCGCGCCGGGGTTTGCCTATTCTGCGGCATTTCTGGCGCAGCCGTTAACTTTCGGGCAGGGCACCTTGCGCCTGCCTCACGCCTTCTTTAGTTTTTAGGCGGGAGGTCTTATGCGTCCGTTGCGCCGGCACCGCGATTTTCTAGCATGGCTAATGAGTGTTGCTGTGACCTGCAACATCATTCTGGCCATGGTGTGCTGCGCACCCATCAATCCCTCCCATGCCGGTGGTTTTGCAGACGGCGATGGCCTCGCATCGGTGCTGTGTACGACGGGCGGTCTGAAATCACTGGCAGGCGGTGAGCAGCCTGCGGGCCACAATCAGCTTCATTCCGATTGTCTGCAGTGCAGTCATGCTCCGGGCGGATCGCATGTTCCGCCACCGCTGTCAGCCGCCAGCGTGCTCATTTTTCTTGACGGGACTGAACCAGCTACGTTCGCCCCTGAGCCGCCACTTGCGGCCTCTTACTTCGCTTTCGCAGACCCAACGAGCCGCGGCCCGCCGCGCGCCTGACCCCGCCTCTCGTTTTATCTTGCGCGCCGGTTGCTGCCTGCCTTGCGCCCCGCTTGGGACGGCAGGCCAGCTAGCTGGCGCTGGGTTCTCGTTTTCGAAAGCATAAACCATCATGTCCACATACGCTCGCCGCCTTGAGCGGTCTCGCGCCTTTGCCTTCGCCGCAACAACCGCGGTACTCGTTTGCACTGCTACACGTCCTGCGAACGCCGATTCCGGCACGCAGCCCATCCCGGACGGCCACGCGCCAGCCGGTGTGATGGTTGATCATATGCATAAAGCCGGTGAGGTGATGGTCGGTTATCGCTACAGCTACAGCCGTAACGACGGAGATTTCTTGAACGGCACCAGTTCAAAGAACGATCAAGCTATCCGGCACAACGGCTGTCTATTTCCCGGCCAGGACCCGAAGGATCACGCCACCCACAATCACTGCGATATGAAACCGTCCGACATGAGCATGCACATGCATATGCTCGACATCATGTACGCGCCGACCGATTGGATGACGTTGATGGTGATGCCGCAATGGATGAGTATGGATATGAGCATGTCGCCTGTCGCAGGCGGCGGCGAACATGGTGGAGATCATGGCGGTGGGCATCACGGCGGTGGGCACACGGGTTCTCATGCCCACGGGACCGATGGCATCGGCGATACGACGTTTGGCACGCTCATCAAGTTGTCGGACGGGCCGGGCTATCATCTGCATACGGGATTGATGCTCAGCGCGCCGACAGGTTCAGTCGGCGAAAAGGGCTCAGATGGAGTGTTTACGCATTATCACATGCAGCTTGGATCGGGGACGTGGGACTTCCTGCCGAGCCTAACCTACACTGGGGCTGCCGGATTGTGGTCGTGGGGTGCGCAAGCCTCAGGTGTGCTGCGCTTGGAAGACGAAAACGAGTCCGGCTACGCGCTGGGAGACGTGTTCCAGGCGACGGGCTGGGGCAGTTACCGGATTTCGAACTTGATCTCGGCCTCTATCCGGCTGGTGCACACCTCGCAAAGCCAAATCGAGGGCCACTACAATGGCCCGCATAACCATTCGAGCCCGGTTGATCTGCAGCGCAACTACGGTGGGCGTTTTTGGGATGTGGGTTTCGGCGTGAACATGGTCGTTCCGGATGGTGCCCTAAAAGGGCACCGCCTCAGCGTCGAGTGGCTTGAGCCGTTGAGAGACGACGTCAACGGTTATCAGCTTGAGCGCGATGGCACGCTTTTCGCGAACTGGAGTAAGGCGTTCTAAGCGTCAAGATGGACGGGCGGATCAGCAGACAAGCGCGCTGCTGATCCGCTGCATGATTGTGAGAAATTTTGTTAAACTAGGATGTTGAGATGAGTACCTTTTTAGGGCGCGCATTCTGGGTGGTACTTTGGGGTTTCCTGATCCTCAACAGTGCACCGAACGCAAATGCTCATGGCTACAAGAACGGGACGATCGAGGTCCGGCACCCTTGGATGATGCCGACCAAAGGTGGATCGGCCGTCGTGTCTATGAAACTGAAGAATGTGTCGGGACAGACGGAGCGGTTAATCTCGGCATCAGTTCAAACGGGCGAGACGGCGAACCTGGTGGATCGCTCCTCCGTTGACGTCAAGCTTACTGCCGCTGACGCAGTAAAATCAGCCGTTGCGATTGCTATTCCGGCCGGGGAAACGGTGGAACTCTCTGACGCTTCGGTTCACATACGTATTGATGGTCTCAAAGCCCCGCTCGCCGCCTACGACCGGTTTACGATGACATTGGTCTTTGAACGGTCCGGACCTCTGACAATCGAAGTTGTCATTGAGGAGTCACCGTCCCCCTGACCACCCAACGCCTCATATCGTTAGAAAAATGCCGCAATTACAATCGGCTAACAATTGAGTGATCCAAAAACTAAGAGGGCGCGTTCATTCGATAACGGGAAAATTCACCCTGACGCCTGGGCATGAAAACCTCTCGAACTTGAGGAGATGCGCATGGAGCATACGAAGCGGCGGATTTACCGGCAGGTTACCGGAAGGCGCCGTTCGGCATGTTTGTTCAACCTTCGGCTTTGTTCGATCCCGCTTTTCCTGGTCACTTTGCCCATTTTTTCCCACACTCAGTCCCACGCCTTGGCCTCGGAGCCCGTTGGTGAATTAACGGCACGCCAAGTCATCCAACTGCTTTTCAAATCTGTTCAACCAGGCGACGTTGACCTCTCAGGCCGCGACCTCAGTTCGATGGATCTTTCGAAACTCGACTTCAAGTCGGCACAGATGAGCAACGCCAATCTCTTCGGTGTAGACTTGTCGGAAGCCCACTTAAGGGGAGTCAATTTGTCAGGTGCCTCACTGGATCGGTCGGTCATCACACACGCGGACTTTTCTGGTGCCGACATGACAGGGGTGTCCTTCATGCGCCCAACCGTGTTTTCCACCTTGCAAAATGACCGCCGTGAGGCTCCCCTGTTCGACGGTGCAGTGTTGAAGGGAATGCGCTTCACGGGTATTTTCGATGGTGCGAGTTTTAAGAACGCGGATCTCACTTACGCGCGGATGGGGCCACACGACACGCGCATGGACATCTCCTCGTTTCCACACAACTTCTTCCGTGGTTGCGATTTCAGCAACGCCAGGATTATCGACGCCGACCTCTATGAAGCCTCGCTTGTTATGGCAAACTTTAGAGGGGCGGACCTGCGCGGCACAGGCTTTGTCCGGGCAGACTTTACCCGGGCCGACCTATCGGGGGCTGATTTTACCGGTGCCGACCTGACAGAAGCAAACTTTGATGGTGCCATCTTGACCGGAGTAAAGGGTCTTGAAACGGCGCGCGGTTTGTCCCTAGCGATCAACCTGGACCGCGCTATAAGATAGTGTGGGGCAGAGGTTCGAGGGTCTATTTCAATGAAGTTTGACTTCTGGACCGCCGCCCGGTTGTTGATCGCGGCGGCAATCGTTGGCGCGAGTAGCGTTGGCATACCATCCTCCGGCGCTCAGGATACCGGCACTCAGCCTGCCGAAGTCGATACAGCATTGGTTGTGTCGGTCGATGTGTCCAATTCAGTTGATGAAAAGCGCTATCAGCTGCAGATGAGCGGCATCGCGGGCGCCCTCGAAGACGACAGCGTTATCGATGCCATTTTAAGCGGCCCGCAAGGAGGCATCGCCATAGCAATGGTGGTATGGGCCGACCGACCGAAAACTGCGATACCGTGGACGGTGATACGCACGAAAGAAGATGCAGCCGCCGTTGCCGAGCGTATCCGCAAACTGCCGCGCGAGGGCGGAGAGTTCACGTGTGTTGCATCGATGCTTCGCAACGTCGCCGACAAACTCGTGACTCAGATTCCCGTGAAGGCTAACCGCACGGTTGTCGATGTTTCCGGTGACGGCAGCGAGAATTGCAATCCCGTTGAGCCCATTCAGGCAATCCGCGATGAACTTGTCGAGGCGGGTGTCACAATCAACGGGCTGCCAATTCTCGACGGCAAAGAAAAAGCAACGCTCGCTGAGTGGTACACATCCAACGTCAAAGGCGGACCGAGCGGCTTCGTACTGCCGGCAAACGGATTTGAAGACTTTCCGCGGGCCATCCGGCAAAAATTCGTGATCGAAATGAGTGCGGCTGAGCCCGTTTTACGGACGGCAGGCCCTTAAATCATAACGGCCCGCTTGGGGACACCCCAGCGAGCCGCCTTTTGTAATTCGCATTTGTCGAAAGACCCTTACAGGTCCTTCTGGTCGCCAGGAGCGCACTTCCACTTGACAATGCTCCAACCCGGATGCTCGTCGGCCCACTGGGCAAAGTATGGAGGTGCAAACATGGCGCATTGCGTTGTGTCCATGTCACCCTCGACGGGCAGACGATAGTCCTTGCAGACGTTGGGATCGGTGGCCATGCAGGCCGAAAGTATAATGGTCATCATGGTCTGAAGATCTCCAACTCGATGAGGTGTTTACCTGCGCCCGGCGGCCCTGGCGAGCCATCTTACCCCCGTTAGTATTGCTCTGATACGACACGAAAGACGGGCCAGATCATGACTGGGGTACACGTGTATTGCGGCTTTTCATCCTGCCCTATCCTGTCAGCAGGATCTCACCTTTACCTGAAGTGGCCAAATCGCCCGCAAACCGGTGAACGATCTTCGGCAACGGCCTGGGAGCGAGTGTCCCCAGTGTCGTGCTGAAATGCTTTGACATGATGACTAAAATGCCAAGTTCATGCCGTCCGCAATCGCCGAACGTATCAGTCATGCGAGCCACCGACGGTGCAATCAACGTGCCCCGGCGCAGCAAAGGTCCGGGCGTCGCGCCCAAACCGCCTTCGGCCAAAATAGTCCCGCCCAGCATGCGTGAACCCGCTGATGCTCCCGTTTTGCCGCGCGTGATGATGGTGCCGCGGCGCATCCGGTCGCCGGCGCGCTCGCCAATGTCACCGTCGACGATGACAGTGCCGCCTGCCATGCCGTTCTTTTCGCCGGTGAGAACTGCGCCCACGAAGTTACCGGCTGCGCCCTTGACAGTTACGAGTCCGCCCTTGAGGCCGGCAGCGAGGAAATCTCCAACTGAGCCGCGAATATCGAGACGCCCGCTTTTCATGGTGCGTCCAGCATAGGCGCCCGCATCGCCTTCGACGATGACGGTGCCGCTTTCGAGTTCCGACCCCAGGCCGTCGCAGGCGGCTGTTGTGCCAACGAAGGTGAGTGTGTCGCCGCTCGTGCCGCTGATGTCGAACACATCGCCGACGCGCACCTGGTCACGCGTTTTGCCGACAACAATTTGCGCAATGTCGCGCATGTCGAGACCCGCCAGCTTGTGCGGCACGAGTGCGGACAAATCGAGCCGCCCTGCAGACGCATCGCGCAGCTTGAATGTGAGGCCGCTCATGGCAGGAGGTCCTTCAGGTGATAGTGATGCGCGCCAAGCTTGCCGCCGTAGTTGCCGGCCGAAACGCGCGTCACACCCTTGGCGGCACCCACGTCGATCACAGCCTTGAGGCCCACACGCATCGATTGCTTGACGGCGTCGCTGGTCAGCCCGTCGATCACGATCTCCAGCACCGCAATCACTTCCGGCCCGAGTTCCGATTGAACAGCGCCACGCAGCACTGGGCAGAAGGCGCCGTTGGTCGAGGCCATCGCGCCTTTGTATTTTGAGCCGACCTTGGAGCCCGAACGGACGATACCTCCGGGGAATGGTGTGATGACGTCCGGCACTTTGGCGATGGCTGCCACGGCGGCTTCTGTTGTTTCCAGAAGGCCCGCACGATCGCGGCCGCAAATCAGCAGGTTTCCGCCACCGACGGCGTCTGTCGTCAAGCCGGCCTTGTCTTCGATGATGAATTCGCCGTCCATCACCGGCACCCGCCAGTAGCGTTTTTTGCCCAGTTTTTTCGCGGTCTGCCAGCCATCGCCGAAAAAGCGCGGGCCAGAAGAGAGTGCGAGCTTCTTCGGGCTGTCGAGGCCGTTGAAGCAGGCCGAGCCTGGGCTTGTCAGCACGCACTGGCCGACGCGATTTTTTAGCTGCGGACCGAGGCTATCGGGCGAAAAGCCGAACATCAAAACGCGCACGCCCGGGCGGCCGTCTGGCGTTTCCGAGGGTGACAGCTCGCAATCGATGCCGCATTCAGCGCCGCAGCCGATGACGGAGGTGCCAAAGCCGGTCAACACCGTGGCGCAGATCGCGGCCCACTTCGCGGTATCGGCCGTGATGATGATGCCGGTGCCGCTCATACCGAAGGCTTCGGCGAAGGTGTCGTCGATAGCGATGCCGTTAACGGTGGCGGCCGTTTTGGTTGAGGAAGCCGTGCTCATGCCACGCGCGCCTTTGTCGGTTGCACAATCACGCAGCCGCATTCGCCGCCGGTATGGCCGCAGTTGCTGGCGACGATCTCGTCGTCGCTGATGCGGAAGTTGTCGAGTTGCATCGTGTGATAACGATCGAAGTACTCTTTGAGCGGCTTCTCGATCGCGCGGTCGTACTGCGGGCGCGCCACGTGTGTCGCGCCGGCGACGATCTTCACGACCTTGCCGTTGCGCACGATGAGATTGCCGTTCTTGAACACGAACAGCGGCGTCTGGAACATGGCTTCGCGATCCGCCAGATCGTCGTAGACCGTGATGTCGGCAGATGCGCCCGGGCCCAGATGTCCGCGATCCATTAGGCCAAGTGAGCGCGCTGGGCCGGCGCGCGTCATGATGGCGACGTCGTACAGTGAATACTCGCGATCAATCGTTGAGAGAATGGAGGCCATCTGCGCGTCGGGATGGATCTTGCTCATCATGTCGCGGCGGAAGCTCTTATCCATGAGCAGCCGGATCAGATGCGGATAATAGTAGAACGGCGCGCCGTTGGGGTGATCGGTCGTCAGGAAGATGCGCCAGGGGTCATCAACGAGCAGGAACAGCTCCAAGCCGATGGCCCACTGCAGTGCGTTGACGAAGCTCTTGTCGCGATACTTCATCGGCACCACACCGCACCCGTTATCGCATTCGATGTCCATGACCACCCACTTCTTGGGGTTGGCGGAAGCCGTGTTGCCGTACTGGCGCATGCTGTCGCCGGACGCCGTGCAGGTCTGGCCGAACAGCACCTGGCCGACGTCGATCGATACGTTTTTGTGCTGGTTCAGGAGTTCCGCGATGCGCGCTGCACCCGACGAAAACTTCTTGTCGCCTTCGGTGCCGTAGCTGTGGAACTGAATGTGCGTAAGATGGATCGGCAAGCCCTCGGCCGCCTTGATGGTGGCGAGCGTTGTCTCGTCATTGCCCGGCACACCCAGGTTGCAGCCGTGAATGTGGAGTGGGTGCGTCACACCCAGTTCCTTCAAGCTGCGCGCCAGCGTTACAATGATGTCGCGCGGCGTGATCTGATAGTGGCTGTGCTTTTCGTCCAGGTCGAGTTTGCGCTGGTTAAACTTAAAAGCGCTGATGCCGCCAGGGTTCACCACTTTGACAGCCAGCGCTTGCGCGGCGTGCATGGTCCAGCCGATGTAATCTTTGATGAAGCTGAGATCTTTCTTGCCTGCCAGCGCGCGCAGGAAAAAGTCATCGTTGCCAAGCATCACGAACGCGCCCTTATCGATCATGGGCGTATCACCCATCTCGAGGTGCGCCTGGCGCGCGTTGGCTGGCAGCATGGCGGGCTCAAACGCCGCCGTGTATCCCATTTCGGCGTAGCGGTATCCAGCCGTCATGGTAGAGGGAATGGCATGCCCGCAGCCCGAGCGTTCGAGATCGCCGCGCGCCACTTCATGACCCATGTGGTCTTCGGGCATAAGCATGCGCGCGATGGTGACTTTGCCGCCGCCGATATGCGAGTGCGGGTCGATGGCGCCGGCCATGACAACGCGGCCCTTGAGGTTGAAGTCCTCATCGATGCGCGTGCCTTCCGGTGGCGCGGCCACGATTTTCCCATCGCGGGCATAGATGTCGCGAACCTCGCCATTGACCCCATGCATGGGGTCGTAAACGGTTCCGCCGGTGAATTTGATGAGCATGAGTTGAGAATTCCGCGACGGTTAAAGTGCAAGCTCGATGGCGGCCAGAAGATCGGCCACCTTGGGCAAGTTCGAGCGTTTCAAATCCTTGAGCGGCAGCGTCACCACGTTATCGCAGCGCACGATGCGGCCGGCATGATCGGCACCCGGCGTGCCCACGGGAATGTAGACGGCGGGTGTGCCGTTCAGTTTAATTCCGGGTGTGCCGAGCACGATGGTTGGTATCGAGGACGCCGGCGGCCCGAGGTCAGGCGTGAACGACGCGATCCAGACGAGGGCATCGCCATCACCAGTCGCCAGCATCTTTGGGATGACGTAGCGGAGCGGATCGTAGTCCGGCTTGCCGCTCGCAAACGACACGCGGAGCGGATAACCGCTCTGCCATGAACACACGGCACCGGCCGAGACTGCGCCTTCATTGCCGCCCAGCGACAGGCAGGCAAATCTGCTGGTGACGTTGATCTCTTTGACGAGTTCCGACACCAGCCCGACAGTCAATTCGGCGTTAGGGAACGCGAGGCTCGGCGGCGCCCACACCATCACGCCGTAGGCCGCTTTGCGGCAGCGGTTCGCGAGGTCGGTGATGGCGGCCGCTTTGACGCCGGCAATTTCCGCACCGGCAAGCGGTGTCCCCTTCATCTCAGCCTTGAGCGCAGAGATGACTTCACTCACCTGTTCGAGCGGGCAGGGGAGGGTGATCACTTCGCCAATGCCAGGCCCACTGACGCCCGATGTGTCGAGACCCTTGCCAAGGAACACGATTGTGCGTTTGGCGGGCGTCTCGCTCAGCATCGAGACCGTCGGATTGACGATGCGTTCGAAGAAGCGCGGATGCAACTGATGCAGGTCACTGGCAACGACGATAATCAGGTCAGCGCGGTTGCGTGTTTCCGTGAGCGTGGTCATGAACCAGCCCTGCGTCTGCAGCACACGGAAATTACGGTATTGGCCTTCGCTGAGCGCGTGATCGACGACGCCGCCTGACTTATCCGCCAGCGCCATGACGGCGCGGATGCCGTCGACGTCGGTGCCCAGCCCGCCATAAAGCGGCAGCTTGGCCGCCTTGATGATTTGAGTGGCTGCGCGAAGGGCTTCTGGCAGAG
>JANNXL010000057.1:0-2003 GCA_031409575.1 Hyphomicrobium sp. | reverse complement strand
CGCGCCTGCTGCTCGCGCAGCTCGGTAACTGTCGGCATTGGAATCTCCTAGATACCAGGGTGAATAGACCAGTGACGCGCGGTCGCAGGTCGTTCTCTCAGCCGCGAAGGGCGAGGTTCATTTTCATGCGGTGCCGTTGCGACGCCGCACTGAAATTCATTGTTCTTGTTTGTGCCCGGTGCGCTTCAAGACTGCGCATGCCGATGCTTGTGCCATCATAGGCAGGCGTCGTGACGATCGACACGTCAAACAACTGCGCCTTGACGATCGTGCGCAGCGGTGTGTCGCCCGTTTCGTCCCATTCCTCAATCTCAGGGATGAACGCGAAACTCATTTTGTCCAGATCGCCCCGCTTCATTTTGCCAGTGATGCTTTGCACATCCGAGTCATCGGCGTCCAAGGTTGTTTCCATGAAAAGCCCGGTATCATCCTGACGCAATATCAACGTGCCAGACCGAGTGCGGGCCAATGGCAACCCGTCATGATTGATCAGGAACACCACATCATCGCGGCCAACCGCATCGGTAAACGCACCGGGTGCAATCACTTCCCGAAAGTATCCACCAATATCGGTGATTTGATTGAACACTGCGGCATAACCTGAAACTTTTATGCCCTCATCATCTGCCCGGATTTCCGCTGGCTTCCAACTTCTGAATTCACGATCCATTTGCGGCTCCCCCTGTGGGCGGTAATAGGTTGTTACGGATCGGCACGGTTGCGCCCTGTATCATCAACAAATTGCCATCCTCATCGTCAGGGCGGTTTTCCATCCGGCGCGCTTCATTGGGTGTCATTTGCCCATTCTGAATCGCTGCGGCATAGCCATCCATGCGGGTTTTGAAATCGCCGCGCAGCAAACCGTCCATGTTCATTTCGACAAAGAATTTACGATTACCCCGGCCAAACAGTTTCAGGTTTACTTCTTGCTCGAACGCCTGCACCCACCGGCTGATGGTGTGCTTTACGAAATGCAAATCTTGCTGCTCGGTGTTCGAAAACGTGCCGTGTTCCAGATCCTGCAAAAAGGTTGGCGGCAAGGAATAGATGCGCGAATATTCGGCAATCAGGAACTTTTTCAACTCAACCAGCTGCGATTTTGCCGCGTCAACCCCAAGCGCTTTGATATCCAGTCCAGCCGGAAGAACCAGTGCCTGACGTTGCTCTTTGGCCGCTCGCTTCACCGCTGCTGAAATATCATCTGCGGCACGCGTCATTGCCCCGCCACTCACAAAATTCCCCGTCACAGCAAACGGCGGAACGCCCCCGTTCTGGAAAAACTTACTGCCGAACTCTGTCGCCGCTATTCCAAGGGCAATCACGTCACGATTGGTCACGATTGGCCCCATATGCGCCAGACCATCGGCCTTCAGCATAAACGGAATGTCGATGATTTCCGACGCCTTGTAGGTCGCAACCGCCCGCCCCGGCTCGCGGTATTCATAAATTTTCGAACCGCCCACAACCCGCTTGATCTTCACCCAGGCTGGATTCAGCGGCCATAGGCTGGTGACATCGCCGGCGACGTCACGTTCAATAAAGGTAAACCCACGACCGCCGGTCAAAACACGCTCAAACGTGTATTTGCGCCAGTCAAAAGACGACATTTCGTCGTTCACGGCGTCATGCAAAGTCATCGCAAGGGCCGAATCCGACACGCGTTCGCGGCCTTCATCTGTTCGTTCAAACAAATTCAGCGGAAAACTTGCCATCGTTCCGGCGATAAAGTTCACCGCTGCCCAAATTGCAGGCACGCCAAGCGCCTTATCAACTGTCACCGTTATTCCGCTTGCCGATGCCAGCGAACTCAGCCCGAAAACCTCCATGAAATCCGGCGAATTCACAGTCACGGCCTGCCGAACCTCAGTTTTTTGGCCAAAGGACATGCCAAGAATGCGCATTAAACGGCCATTCTGAAATCAGGGTCAGCGTCCCAAGGCGTCATGCCAAAAGACGCATTCGGATTTCTCGACATCAACATCACCGCGTTAAGGGTTGCGACA
>JANNXL010000056.1:0-16770 GCA_031409575.1 Hyphomicrobium sp. | reverse complement strand
AACCATGCCATTCTTGCCATCCGCGATCTGCCGACCGAAGACAAAGCGATCTGGCGTGATCTGTTCAGCCATTATGTGTTCGCCAGCACGCCCGAGATGTCCGATCATATCCCGGCAGATGCGCGCGGCGTGCTTGCACCGCTGACCGCTGAAACCGCAGGCCGGTTGCGTGCATTTTTATTGAGAACATTGAGCCGATGATGAATGAGCACCGGAAACAGCGGATCGTAATCGCAGGCGGTGGAACCGCTGGCTGGATGACTGCCGCGGCGCTTGCCCGCACCTTGGGCGACGCCATTGAACTGACTCTGGTTGAATCCGATGCCATCGGGACGATCGGCGTCGGGGAAAGCACCATTCCGCCAATGGCCTTGTTCAACCGTCTGCTTGGTATAAGCGAAGCCGAGTTCATGGCTGCGACGCAGGCAACCTTCAAACTCGGTATCAAGTTCGAGAATTGGAAGGACATCGGCGAAAGCTATTTCCATTCATTTGGCACAACGGGTACCGATCACTGGTCCGCCGGGTTCCAGCATTTCTGGCTGCACGGGCTGACTCAAGGGCATACTCACAGCTACGATGACTATTGTCTGGAGCTGAAAGCGGCGCTGGATGGTAAGTTTGCCCACTTGCCCGAAGAGCGCATGAATTACGCCTATCAGCTGGATTCCACGCTTTATGCTGCTTTTCTGCGCAAGATTGCCGAAGCCGAAGGCGCGCAGCGGATTGAAGGGCGGATATCAGAGGTTGAGCTGGATGGCGCGAGCGGGGATATCGTCGCGCTCCACCTTGATGGCGACCGGCGGATCGAAGGCGATCTGTTCATAGACTGCACTGGCTTTCGCGCGCTGTTGATCGAAGGAGCGCTTCACACCGGGTTTGACGACTGGACCCATTATCTGCCCTGCGATTCCGCTATTGCGATACAGACAGCCAGTGTCCGGGCCCCTGTGCCCTATACACGGGCAATTGCACATGATGTTGGATGGCAATGGCGGATCCCGCTGCAGCATCGTCAGGGCAACGGGATCGTCTATTGCAGCCGCTATCTGGACAAGGATGCCGCGCTGGAACGCATTGTCGGTTCAATCGAAGGCGAGGTGCTGACGAAGCCCAATTTCATCGGATATACCACCGGCGTGCGCCGCAAGCAGTGGAATCGCAATTGCGTTGCGATCGGCTTGTCGGGTGGCTTTATGGAGCCACTCGAGTCAACGTCGATCCATCTGATCCAGCGTGCAGTGCTGCGCCTGATCCGGATGCTGCCTGGCGGCCAAGTGAGTGATCGCGATATCGCAGAATTTAATGACCAACAGTTTGCCGACATGGATCAGATCCGCGATTTCCTGATCCTGCACTATAAAGTGACCAATCGGCGCGACTCCCCCTTCTGGCGGCACTGCGCGGCTTTGCCCCTTCCAGACAGTCTCGAGCAGAAGATCGAATTGTTCCGCGAAACGGGGCGCGTTTTCCGCCGGAACGAAGAGCTCTTTGTCGAAAATAGCTGGGTTCAGGTGATGATGGGTCAGGGCATTATACCAAAAAGCTATCACCCCATCGCGACGAAGCTCAGCGGTGAGGAACTCGCGCGCTTTCTCGGCGCGCAACGCGATGCTGTGGCCCGGACGGTTGCCGGGCTTCCTGACCACCAAAGTTACATCGCGCATTACTGCGCCACAGAAAAGAAAAGGGCCGCATGACGTCGCTGTCTGCTGCGCTCCTCGCGGGTCTTGGTCTGCTGTTGCCGTCGTTAGCGTCCGCTGAAACCGAATGGACGCTGGTCTGGTCGGATGAATTTGATGGCGACAGGATCGATCGCGCGAAATGGGGATATGACGTCGATTGCTGGGGCGGCGGCAATGACGAACACCAGTGCTACACTAAAAGTGCGCGGAATGCCGCGATCAAGAATGGCAAATTGGTCATCACTGCGCGCAACGAGCAGGTCACCGGGCCCGCTTTGCCCGAACATTTGCGACGCGGCTCGTCAGCGCAAGAGGCAGAGGTTGTTCGCGGCATGAGTTCGGCCCGCCTTAACACAAGACGTAAGGCCGCCTGGCGCTATGGAAGATTTGAAGTTCGCGCAAAACTGCCCCAAGGACAAGGAACGTGGCCCGCGATCTGGATGCTCCCAGAAAAAGATCATTATGGCGCGTGGGCTGCATCAGGCGAAATAGACATCCTGGAAGCCGTCAACCTCGGCGTACAATGTGAGAAGTGCCCAGGTGGACGCGAGAACACGATTCTTGGGACATTGCACTTTGGCGGAAAATGGCCGAAAAACCTGCTCAAGGGTGAAGAAGTTGCTTTTCCAGAAGTGCTTGATGGTGGGTTTCACACCTACGCCATCGAATGGTATCCTGACCGGATCATCTGGAAGGTCAATGGTCGCACCTATGCTGAGCGCCGGATGACCGAGTGGTCGACCACTGGGTCCAGAAAACCCGGTGCGCCGTTTGACCAGCCGTTTCACCTGATTCTCAATCTCGCAATCGGCGGCAAATTGGCTGAGAGCCGAGGGGTTGGCGGGGTGCGACCTGACGGCTATCCAAAACGTATGGAAATCGACTGGGTTCGTGTCTGGCAAAAGCCGGGCGCAGGTGCAGCAGAGGAAAAAGCCGAACAAGCGCGAGGGGGCGACTAGAGTATGGCGAGACGCCGTCAGGCCGTAACGATCAAACATGTTGCCGCCGATGCGCAAGTCTCCCTGCAGACAGTCAGCCGCGTCATCAACAACGAGCCCAATGTGCGCCCGGAAATGAAAAAGCGGGTGCAGGGCTCAATCGACAGGCTTGGCTATGTGCCGTCAATTGCGGCGCAGCGCATGAGCGGGTCACGTTCCTATTTGATCCTTGCCATCAACGATCGCGAACGCACTATTGCGGACTGGCAGGCGAGGCAAGGCACGGACTGGGTCGATCAGATGTTGCTGGGTGGTATGCTAATGTGTGCCGAACATGGCTATCGAATGATCCTGGAATTGGTTGACACCCATAACGACCATGTCGAACGCGAGCTCCTTTCTGCCATTGCCGCGCTGCAACCCGACGGTATCATTTTGACGCCACCGCATTCGGACAATCCACAGATTGTCTCGCTGCTCGCCGGACAGAATATGCCGTTCGTGCGAATCGGATCGAAGCAAAATGGTGTGGGTATTCCCGTGTCGATGGATGATGAAGGCTCTGCGCGCATGGCAACGCGCCATCTTATTGCGCATGGGCATCATCGGATTGGCTTTATCGCTGGCTCTCCTGAATACAACCTCAGTGGCTGGCGGGTCGATGGCTGGACGAGCGCCATGGCCGAGGCTGGGCTTGCAACAGAGGCGCTGCTTCAATCCGGTGATTTCAGCTATTCGTCGGGAGAGAAGGCTGCACGGAACCTCTTAACAGGCCCGCGGCGGCCGACTGCGATTATCGCCAGCAACGATCAGATGGCTTTGGCAACGCTGGAGGTCGCGCGCTCGTTAGGACTGGCGGTCCCTCATGACCTCTCGGTGATCAGCTTTGACAATACCCCATTGGTCCACTTCACCCAGCCGCCACTAACCGCCATTGATCAACCGATCGCAGCCACAGCGTCAAAAGCAGTTGAGTTGATCATCGCAGCGCAGAAGGGCGACGAGTGTCCCGAGACACTGACGGTCATTTCTGCTGCTTTGGTAGAGCGGGGCTCTGTTGCGGCACCTCCTTCCGGCGAGACGGATGACTGATCTCGTTGAGGCAGAGCGCCGGACCAACCGATTTCTGCTTCTCTACGCATTGGCTTGGGCAGGTGCATCGATTGCCTATATTCCTTTTCTGACAATCTTGCTGCCGGTCCGCGTGACGGGTCTTGTCGGGCAGGAAGAAGCTGTTTCTTGGCTGGCCTATATTGCCTTTGCAGGAGCAGTAGCGGCCAGCATCGGGCATATTGGGTTTGGATATCTGAGCGATATCACGGGCAATCGCCGCCTCTGGATATGGGCGGGGCTTATCCTTTCATCTTTACTGCTCATAGCAGTGCCCAAAGCGGGTGACCTGGCCAGCCTGGTGGCTTTAATCATGTTCTGGCAGCTGTCGCTCAACATGATGTTGGCCCCGCTTGCGGCAATGGCGGGAGACCGAGTGCCCGATTCGCGCAAGGGCCTGCTAGGTGGTTTAATGGCCTTTGCGCCGGGCCTTGGGGCGCTGTCGGGGGCGATAGTCACAATCCCGGGCGTGGCGGCGGACAATGTCCGGCTTGGACTGGTCGCGGCTCTGGTCACACTTTGTGTCGTACCAGTTCTGATCGTCGGCGGACGAGAACAACGCCCAGCAATTGCTGATCTGTCTATGGTGGCAGAAGACTCCGATACGACGGCAGACTCTCTTGGATTTCGGCGCAGTGCAATGCGGCGTATGTGGCTTGCCCGGCTCACTGTGCAGATTGGCGAGGCGGCATTGTTCGCTTTCCTCTACCTTTGGTTTCGTTCGCTCAACGCTGCGATGAACGATAATCGCACCGCAAGCGTGTTCAGCGCGATCCTAATCCTGTCGGCACCGATTGCTTTGGCGACAGGAAAATGGGCAGATCGGCGCGCCCGGCCAATTTTGCCATTGCTCATCTGTGCCGCGATTTCGGCATGCGGTCTGATCGGCATGGCGCTGGCACGAAGCACTTTCGCCGCAATTGGTGCCTATGCAGTTTTTGGGATCGCCAGCACCATCTTCCTCGCACAGCACGCCGCGCAGACTCTCCGTGTTCTTCCTCGCGCTGATCGGCGCGGGCGCGATCTCGGTCTGTTCAATCTAACCAACACATTGCCTTCGCTGATCATGCCATGGTTCGCTTTGACATTGGTGCCGTACTTCGGATTTTCAGGCCTCTTTGTTTTGTTGGCAGCGTTGTCAGTCATAACGGGCTTGCTGCTGGCTCCGCTTGCCGAAGGGACTGATCGCTGCGCTTGATTTCACTAGTCCATCGTGGCACTGTGAACGTTCACACAATTTGTGCTTTTGATACAAAAAAGGTGGGGAACAGGATTCGCATGATCATCAGGCGTTCGTTGCTGACGGCAACTCTCATTTTGACCGGTTGCTCCTCACCCGCGATAAAAGCGGGCTTCAAAGCGCCTACAGCGGTCTCCCAGCCATCACCGCTTACCGAGGACGCACGCATTGCCGATGCGCTCGCGCGGATGAGCCTAGAGCGCAAGGTTGCGCAGTTAATCCAGCCGCAGATCAACTCGTTTACCGCTGCTGACATGGAGCGGTATCGCTTCGGCAGCTATCTCAACGGCGGGAATGGCGGTCCCTACGGCGACGAGTTCGCGCCCGCCTCGCAATGGCTCAGGCTCGCGGACGAGATGTGGGATGCCTCCACCAAGCCTTTGCCCAGTGGCGAACCGGCGATCCCGGCGATCTGGGGTACCGACGCGGTCCACGGCCATACCAACGTTATCGGCGCAACGGTTTTTCCCCACAATGTTGGTCTGGGAGCGACCCGGGATACTGATCTCGTCCGCCGGATCGGTGCGGCGACCGCGCTCGAGATGCGCGCGACAGGGATCGAGTGGGATTTCTCGCCGACCATCGCGGTGGCGCGCGATCGTCGTTGGGGGCGCTCATACGAAAGCTACTCACAAGACCCGGATATCGTCGCGCCGCTCGGCGCGGCGCTGATCGAAGGCCTTCAGGGACGCCCCGGCACGCCGGAGCACCTTAACGGCGACCATGTCATCGCCACCGCCAAGCACTTTTTTGCCGATGGCGGCACGAGCCAGGGGGTTGATCAGGGCGATGTCAACGGCAGCATCCCTGACCTCAAGGCGCTGCATGCCAAGCCGTATCCGGCCGCAATTGCTGCGGGCGTGGAAAGCATCATGGCCAGCTTCAACTCGGTCAACGGCGTCAAGATGCACGGCAACCGCGACCTGCTGACCGGCGTGCTGCGCGACGAGTTGGGCTTTAAGGGCATGGTCGTGGGCGACTGGAATGCGCACGGCCAGGTAGCAGGGTGCAAGGTTGACGATTGCCCGCAATCACTGCTCGCCGGGCTCGATATGTATATGGTGCCCGACGATTGGCGCGCGCTGCATGCCAATCTGATACGTGACGTGCAGGATGGCATGATCCCGCTGGCACGGGTGGATGAAGCGGTGGGCCGGGTGCTGCGAATGAAGCTGCGGCTGGGCTTGCTTGACGCTGGCGCAGTCAAGCCATCGCTGCGGCACCACGGCGGCAACTTCGCTCTGCTTGGCTCGGCCAAGCACCGCGCACTGGCGCGCGAAGCCGTCGCCAAGTCGCAGGTTCTGCTTAAGAACGATGGCGTGCTGCCTCTGGCCGCAGGTGCCCGCATTCTCGTCGCAGGCCGCGCTGCTGACAGCGTGGCCCAGGCGGCCGGCGGCTGGACGCTGACCTGGCAGGGCGGGCTGGAACTGACCAACGAGAAATATTTCCCCGGCGCCACGTCGATTTGGGCCGGTATCAAAAGCGCGGCCGAGACATCCGGTGGATCGGCCACGCTGTCGGCCAAGGGCACCTATGCCGTCAAGCCCGACGCTGCCGTGGTGGTGTTCGGCGAACAACCCTACGCCGAATTCGAGGGAGACTTAAAGACTGCAGTCTACGCAGACGAGGAAGGACTTGGTCTGCTCCGCAAGCTCAAGGCAGCGGGGGTGCGCACAGTCGCCGTGTTCCTGTCGGGCCGACCGCTGTGGATGAACCGCGAAATCAACGCTGCCGACGCCTTTGTGTCCGCCTGGCTTCCTGGCAGCGAGGGCGCCGGAGTAGCTGACGTGCTGTTCGGCAAGCGTCCTGCGACGGGTCGCTTGTCGTTCAGCTGGCCGGCAGGATGCGATGGCAAGCCGGTTAACGGACCAGACGGCGCGCTGTTCGATGTCGGCTACGGACTTGCTTTGGGGGTGCCAAACACGATCGCGAAGCTCGATGAGACGTGTGCTTATCTCAACGCTGGTCCTTCGGCCGATTGGTTCGCCGACGGCAAGCTGGCGCCCGGTACGGTGATAACCGGCGACGGCGCACCGCTGCCCAACCTGCGCGGTCAAGCCGGCGGCATTTCCGCGCGCGGCGTGGACCGCAAGCGGCAGGAGGATGCCCGCGAGATCACCTTCAACCCGGGCTCAACCCTGTCATTCGGCCGTCGACAAGAGGGTTCCGGCGCTTTCCGGATCCTTTATTTCCTTCCGGATCAACCGCAGGCTCCCGTAAAGCTGACCTTGGGGAAGACGACTGTCGATATCACGCGTCAACTGGCCTTGAGCGCTAGCAAGGGCTGGCGTGAAATGATCATCACCGAGGCCTGTGCCCCCGGGCTTGGTCAGTCGCTTGCGATCACCTCAAGTGGACCGTTGAAACTACAGATCGCGACGGTATCGCGCCAGGCAATGCCAGCCGGTGCGGACTGCTCGTTCTGACGCGCTCGAACTGACCTTCCGGCAAGACGCCGGGTAATATCGTGAGAGGATAACGGAAAATGGCAATCACCACGAACAGCGCACCAGCGCAGGGTGACCATATCGATGCACCGCAGCTGCAGCTGTTCGTGATGGGGCTGTTCTTCATCTTCGGGGGGATCACTTCGCTGAACGACGTGATCATTCCCAAACTCAAAGAGCTCTTCACGCTGAATTACACGCAGGCGATGCTGGTGCAGTTCTGCTTTTTTACCGCCTATGCCGTAATCGGAATACCCGGCGCGCGGTTGATCAAGCGGATCGGCTATATGCGCGGCGCGGTCGCTGGACTGTTGACGATGATGATCGGTTGCCTACTCTTCATCCCGGCAAGTCAGACCGCAACGTACGGTGTCTTCCTTTTCGCGCTGTTCGTGCTCGCAAGTGGCGTGGTCATCGTGCAAGTCGTGTCAAACCCGCTGATATCGCTGCTGGGCAAGCCGCAGACGGCGCATAGTCGCCTGACGTTTGCGCAGGCGTTTAATTCGCTTGGTACAACGATATTCCCGATTGTCGGTTCGATCTTGATCCTGGGCAGCCTCGCCACTGTCAGCGCCGATCAACTTTCGGGTGCGGAGCTGGACGCTTATCGCACGGCGGAGAGCCAGGCGATCGTGAATGGTTACCTCGGGTTGGCCGTTGCGCTCGCCGTTGTTGCAGGCGTTGTCTGGCTTTTTCGCAACGCACTGAAAGGCGAAAGCCACGAGCAAAGCAGCGGCTTGGCCGGACTGGATCTTGTTAAGCGCCCACGCTTCGGTTTTGGTGCGCTGTGCATCTTTTTATATGTTGGGGCTGAGGTCGCAATTGGCTCGCTAATCGTCAACTATCTAATGCAGCCACACGTCATGGGATTGCAGGAACAGGCTGCCGGAAAACTCATCGGGATTTACTGGGGAGGTGCCATGATTGGCCGTTTCATTGGTTCGGCGGTTTTGCGGATGGTCAGCCCCGGCCTTTTGCTCGCGAGCGTCTCTGTGGGCGCCATTGCGCTGATTGCATTTTCCAGTGCCACCACAGGCACAGCTTCAGGGTATAGCCTGCTTGCCATTGGCTTGATGAACGCGATCATGTTTCCAACGATATTCAGCCTCGCCTGTGAGGGCCTCGGCCCCCGGGCAGCCGATGGATCGGGCATCATCAATGTCGCGATTTTTGGCGGCGCGGTTGTGCCGCTTCTGACAGGTGTGATTGCCGACACGACTGGAAGCCTTACCACTTCGCTCGCCTTGCCCGCGCTCTGTTATGCCATCATTGCAGGATTTGGCTGGTATGCGAGGCGGCCTGCCGTCGATTGACGGTTACGAGGGTGCGACGACGCTAAAGGAAATTGCACGGGAACGACCAGCTGCTTACCCTACCTTTTTGCGGTTCTGAGCTGGCAATGTTTTCCCAGCAGGTTCGCCAACATTGCGGTCGTGTGCGTCAGAAACGCGCGACCATGAAAACGGTCGTTTGTTCATTTTCTACCTTCAGACTATTTGGAGATTGTCGACGGCCGAACCACATTGCTCAAAATGTTGTAAGCGGGCGTTTCGCGCCGATCATGTTGCCTGAAATCCACGAATGCCGCCCGTGTGCATGATATTGATTGTCGATTCAGCCAAGCCGCATCATTATTTTCTCCTACCGATACGGCGCATCGATAGAGCGCGCGAACCCGATCCTGAAATCGTGCCGCCGATTGCAATCGCTTATTCAGACACTCGCTTTCCATGCAAAGGCAAAGGGGCGCGCGCCGGGATCTATCCCCGCAAGCATCATCCCTTGCCCCCGCGACTGGTGGCGCACTTCGAGCGGTGGATCGGCGGGATCGCGGAGCTGGATGAGCAACGTCGTCCTGGCCTCGCTCGATCCGTTGATGCCGGAGCCGTGGACAGTCAGATAATTGGTGATGATCGCATCGCCTGCCTTGGCCGGGATCGCGGTCGCATGGTCGATCGAATAATCTTCCTCGGGCAGATGGTGATCGCTGCCGATGGCGGGGATCGGCCCGAGTTTGTGGCTGCGCGGATACACGCGCAGGCACCCTTTCTCGATCGGCGCATCGTCGAAATGCAGGATGATTGCGATCATCGAATGGTCGCGATGTGGAAAATATGGGTAGTCCTGATGCATCGGAAACGGCGACCCGCGCTCGGGCGGCTTGATGAACATCTTGTTGTGATGCAGCTGGACGTTCGGACCTATGATGTCAGTGCAGATTGTCGTCAGGCGCGGATCGACCATCAGGCGTGTGAACGCCGCCGATCGGAAATGGACATCGTGACTGTGTTCAATCTTCGTCCCTGCACCACGCTGGCTCTCCCAGGTCGCGTCGGTCTCGCCCTGCCGAGAAGATAGCGCATGGACCTCGGCACGGTAGAATGCCGCTTCGGCGGGCGTCAGCAGCCCTTCGATGTGAAGATAGCCGCAGTCGGCGTAAAACGCCTTTTCTTCGGAAGTCAGATGGCGACCGGTCATATAATGTTCCTATTCGTTACCATCGTGGAGGCGTGCCCGGCGGGCGCAACGGGTCGCGCGGTTGGACAATTTTGCGCGCCGCTGGACCGAGCCGCGCCAGTGCTTCGGGCGAAGGCTGGTGCCCAAAACGCGTGCGGTTCCATCCCGAACCGTAACGATAGACGCTAATCCTCCGCTCGCCCGCGTTCGTGCGCTTCGCCGACCCGTGGCACAGCGCATCGACGAAGAGCAATGCATCGCCCGCTTGCATGTGCACCTCGATCGCGCCCTCCACATCGTCAGCCGAGCCACCACCGTCGTTCGACCACTCATGCGCACGGTTGCGACGCAAGAAAGCGGGGTGGACCATATTCGACTTGTGCGAGCCCGGAATGATCATCGTCGCACCGTCGCCGGGGCCGATGTCAGTGAACGCCGTCAGCACGTTGACCTCGCCGCACAGGAAGCGTCCGTTGTGATAGCGATAGCCGGTTCGGTTCGCAATTTCGTGCCCTCCCGCATGTATCGGGATTGCGTCACCTACTCCCCGGATCGTGAAGAAATTCTCGTCGATTGCAAGCGGACCATGGTAGCGGTCGTGGGTGTCGTGTCCGCCAACGAAACGGTCGAGCAGATTAAGCAGACCCGGGTGATCGATCATCGTTTCAAACACACCACCAAGTTCGTAGATTTGCTGATAACTGATGCCGCGATGCTCGGGATGATCTTCACGCTGCACCCAGCCGTGCCAGCCACCGCGCGGCAGGCTGCTTGGGATCGAGTTGATCAGCGTATTGCCCGTCGCAATCTCGTCCGCCGACAGCAAGCCCTCGATCAGCAGATACCCGCGCAGGTCGAACAGATATTCATCAAGTGCGCTCGGCATCGGTAAGTTGGGAAAGGCCGGTTCGGGCGGGACGATGGCGTGGCTGTCGTAGGCCACAATGTCATGCGTCCGTTTCAGCCCACGCCAGCGCAATTGCGGCGGTCCAGCTGAAATCGTCGCCGCCCGACGCACCACCGTCGACGGGGCTGTACGCCTCCATGAAGCCGGTCGTCGCGATCAGGTCGAACGTATCGGCGCGTACCTTTGCCGCCCAGCGGTCGTGACCCATCTCAGCAAGGCCGATGCCGATCATCCAGTTGACGACGGCCCAGACGGGGCCGCGCCAATAACGAACCATCTGGAAGCCAGGGTCTTCGGGATCGAGGCTCGGCATCAGATAGCGAACCTTGCCCGCGATGCGCTCGATATGCGCGAGCATGGCCGCATCCTTCGCCGCGTCACGCAATCCGGCGTAAAAGCTGAGAAACGAGGCGCTCGTGACGAAACCCGAGCTGCGCCCTGTAATGACGTCCCGCGAGCACCAGCAGTGTTTGGCGTCGTCCCATAGATAGCAGATGCCCGCCTCGCTTCTCGCGATCATCGCGCGCAGCTCACCGGCCTCCGCGTCCCGCCCGAGCAGTTCGGCGAGCCACAACAGGTCGCGGTTCGCGCGCAGCAGGATCATCGACAGCCCAACGTCCGCCACGCGGAACGGGCTTTCGCGCGCGATGTACCTGTGGTCCCAGCCGGTGCCGCGCCCGAATTGCACAAGCGCGAGGTAGCGGTCGTATTCGATTTTGGTCGGCCGCATCTTGTGATCGAGGTGCCCGGTGTCGCGGCGGGTGTATTCGCCGACGCGCGACACGTCGATCGGGTCGCCCGGCGCGTCCCATTCGGGCGAATTATCGCGACCGGTTTCCCAAGGGTGCACCGTCACGACCAGCCCGCGTCCCTCAAAATCACGGACGTCGCGGAACCAGCGGTGGTACGCCATGAGCTTAGGGAAGAGCGCTTCGAGCCGCGCGCGAAACTCGCTCGTCGGTGCGCGATCCCAAATTTGTCGTGCTGCCGTCGCCGCAACCGGTGGCTGGGTGATGCCCGAGGTCCGCGGGTCGGTGCCAGATGCCCAAACATCGGGGCCGGGAAAATAGCCCTCATCGTCCTGCCAGAACACGATATGCGGTACGAATCCATCCGGCCATTGCGAAGCCAAAAGCGTTTCGATCTCGGTCCAAGCGCGGTCTGGATCGTAAGTCGCAAAACCTATCGCGACGAACGCCGAATCCCAGTTCCACTGGAAAGGATAAACCATGCCGTTGGGCACAGTGTATCCACCGCGATCATTGGCAGCGAGAATGGCGCGGGCTGCGCTTTGCAGATCGGCCATCCTCGTGCTCCCTTGGCTTAAAAACTGAACGCGATGCGACCGGTGATCCGGCGCGGGAGGACGGGGCGACCAACAAAATAGGCGCCACCGACCGTCTGGTTGTTATCAAGGCGCGGTGAACCCTCAGTCGTCGCGTCAGTGTCGAACACGTTGAACACGTTCACACCGATGCGGATGTTCTTGCGTCCGCCACCGATGCCGAACTTATAGCCAGCATCGAAATTGACGATGTTCCAGCCTTTCAGCTCGATCGCGTTGTTCGAAGCGACGTAATTGTCGCCGGTGTAATTGGTGTAAGCCGACACATCGAGCGCCCCGTCGTCGTAGTACAGCCCCGCATTGTAGAGAAAGTTCGGCTGCCGCTCGAGGTCTCGCCCGACGATCGCCGGATTGGGTACGGGCACGTTAGCCACGAGCTGCGTGAAAGTTGTGTAGTTCGCCTGCTGTAGGGTGACGTTGCCGTTGAAGCGCAGGTTGCGCATCAGACGGAGGTCGAGGATTGCCTCGACGCCGTAGCTGCGCGTGCCGACCAGATTGACACGCTCGGTAAATCCGCCGAGCCCGTCGTTGACGAAAAGCACCTGCCGCCGGTTCTGAAGGTTGGTGTAAAAGCCCGACGCCTCGAAGCTGAAGGCGGGCTGGCTGATCTTGATGCCGCCTTGGATCTGCTTGATGATTTCGGCGGTATAGCTGGCCGTCCCCGGCGACAGGCTGGCGTTCGCGGCCGTCCCCGCAGGCAGCGGCGCGAAGCCGACTGCGCGGATTTCGGGGAAGAAATAGCCGCGCGAAGCGTTGACGTAGAGGCTGACGCCATCGTTGACCTTGTACAATGCACCGACGGCACCCGCCCATTCGCTCGTCGAGACGCGACCCGACAGCGCGCCGCCATTTTCCCAGATCACGTCGCGCAGCGCCGCCGACAGGTTCGGCGTCGTCGCGTCGGTTACCGTAACCGAGGTCCGTGCACGGTTGATGAAGCCGTTGAACTTCTCGATGCGGAAGCCGATATCGAATTTAAGACGACCGGCGTCGATCTGGTCGGCGATATAGCCAGCCGTGCGCTCGACCTTATGATAATTATTGACATAGCCAGCCCCGGCATTGAGCAAACCGCCGCGTGATATCACTGTTGTCGCGCCGCTATTCGGGTTGACGACTGTCAGGTTGACCAGGCGTGGAAGATTATTGAATTCAGCAAGATAGGTGGTGGTAACATTGATGTCGCGCGCAATCGTCTTTGCATAAAAACCGCCGAGCGTTACCGTATGGCTGACAGCGTCGCCCCATTTCGCGGTCAGGTTCAGCTCGCCTGAAAAATCGGTCATCGGCCGGTTGCGGTCCGTAAACCGGTTGGCGAAAAAAATTGTGTTTGCCGGGACCGCGCCACCGCCAACGAAGGTATAGGTCGCGTTGGCCGCGCCGATGCCGTTGAGTTCGGGATAAGCACCACGCCGCGTTGCGTTGGTCACGAACGCGCCCAGTGACTCGGGGACATTGACCAGTCCGTCGCCATCAGACCAAAGTCCGAACTTGTGCTTGTAGTCGGAGTATTTGACGCGTCCATTGACGCCGAAGGTGTCGCCAATCGATTTATCGAAGGCAAGTGCGATCTGCCCGCCCTTTGTCGCTACGCCGTCGCTGATCGACGAGGTAAAGGGTCCGGATGGCGAATTGAAGCCAAGGCTTGGCCCAAAATTGTTCTGCACGGCGAACACCGGTTTTCCGTCATTGCCCGGCGCGCGGTTGCGCGTCGTGCCGTCAAGCGGAACCGGCAGGTAGAATATCGCTTTGTCGTCGATATACTGGCCGTAGAGCGTCACTGAACCACTGTCGTCGGGGAAAGTGAACTTTAAATTGCTGCGGACTTGAAAGCCCTTGGTTGGCAAATTGGTCGCCAGCGGCCCTTTATCATAGCGGTAAAAGCCTGACACTGCGAAGAAGACATTCTCGCTAAGCGGTCCGCGCACAGCGATATCGCCCCGATAACGACCTTTCTCGGCAACTTCGACCTGAGCCGTTCCGCGAAGCTCGCTATCACCCGTTGCGGTTATATAATTGATCAGACCGGCAACCGACCCAGGCCCGAACAGGTTCGACACGCCGCCGCGCACAAACTCCAGCCGCTCGATACCCAGGTCGTTGCGGTAGTAAACGTCGAACGCCGAGGAATTGAGTCCAAAGGTGCTCATGACGGGAATGCCGTCATACATCAGTGGCGTGAACTGATATTGGCCACCCGACGGCAGCCCGCGGACGAAGACGTTTGCGGCCACTTCGCCGCCGCCGCCATCGGCTTTGATTGTCGGGATGGAATTGAGCACGTCGGCCTGTCCCGAAGCCTGAAGCCGGACGAGTGACTCAGACCCGACCTGTGTCACCGCCAGCGGCGTATCAAGTGCCACACGGGGCCGACTGGTGCCAGTTACGATGATTTCGGCTTGGACATCGTCCTCTGCGGCGGGTGCCGTGACCTGCGCGAAGGCGGTGCCTCCGGTTAGCGCGAACGCAGCGACGCCGGTGTAAAGCGCTGTGCGAATGTTTGACATAATACCTCCCCATAATCCACGGGGTTTGCCCCGTCTGTCACTGGCCCTGAGGAATGCGACTTTAGTGCTTGCGCCGGAAGCCGTGAACGGGGCAACAATCTGTTGCGGATAATGGAACGGCAACGGTAGTGCTTGATCTTGGCGATTTAATGGTTTTCGTAAAAGTCGTCGAGACCGAAAGCCTGACGAAGGCTGGCGGTGTGCTGGGGCTTCCGAAATCGACCGTCAGCCGCCGCGTGTCGCGACTGGAAGAGCATCTGGGTGTACAGCTACTACACCGGTCGACGCGCGCGGTGACGGTGACTCAGGACGGCGCGCTGTTCTTCGAATATTGCCTACGTTCGATTGGCGTGCTGCGCGATGGCGAGCGCGCGCTGCAAAGCCAGAAGCATCATCCGCAAGGGGTGGTCCGCATCGCCATACCATATGTACTGGGGCAGAGCCTGATCGGCCCATTGCTTGCGCGTTTCCTCGAGCGTTATCCGGAAGTGCGACTGGTAAGCGTGCTTAGCGACGATGCGATCGGGTTGCTGCGTGCGGGGTTCGATGTGGCGCTCGCGGTCGGACCGCTCGCTGATTCGGGCTTGATAGCGGCCAAGCTCGGGTCGACCGAATGCGGGGTGTTTGCAGCGCCCGGCTATTTCGAGCGAAAGGGCGCCCCGCAGAGTCATGTCGAACTGACCCGTTTCGATTTGCTGGCCAGCGGCACAACCGACCGCCGCCATCGCTGGACACTTCACAGCAAGGTTTCGGGTGCGGAGCAGGAATTGAATGTCGAATTCGCGCCGAAGCTTGTGTGCAACGACCTCATACTGCTGCGCCATGCCACGATTAGCGAACTCGGCATTGCAAGCCTGCCTGCATTTCTGTGCAAGCATGATCTGGCAGAGGGGCGGCTGGTCGAGGTATTACCTGGATGGCAAACGCCCGACCTGACGTTCTTTGCAGTCTTCGCCGATCCCAAGGGTGTGCCGGTGCGAGTACGGACGCTGATCGATTTCCTTGTCGAAACGCTCCGTCCGACACTGTCATGGGACATTGCGGTTCCGGCAAACGCAACACAGCGTTCCGTGAATTGACGCTTGGCAGTGGCCTGGGCACGGTCCAGCCTAAGGCCGGAGTCGACGGCAGCGCGGCATCGGGGAGGGAAAAGAATCGCTACCATTACGCCAGATGTGTCCAGCCGCACGCTGCTGCGCGACCTGTTCGCGCGCGCAGTCGGTGCTGTGACCCCCGAAAACGCGATGCCAACGGTGCTGCCGGTCTCGCTGCACGGCCGCACTGCCGTCGTTGCGATCGGTAAAGCTGCCGCCGAGATGATGCGCGTTGCGCGCACCCGCGCTGCGGGTCCGCTCGAGGGGCTGGTCGTTACACGCTACGGCCACCTGCCGCCCGGCGGGACGGACTGGCCGGGAATAGAGGTGATTGAGGCGGGGCATCCCTTTCCCGACGAGAACAGCGTCCGCGCCGCTGATCGCGCGCTTGCGATCGCGGGTGGCCTCGAAGCTGGCGACCGCTTGCTTGTGCTGTTGTCAGGGGGAGGGTCGGCGGTGCTCGCCGCGCCTGCGCCCGGAGTGTCGCTCGCAGACAAACAGGCAACAACGCGCGTGTTGCTAGCCAGCGGGGCCACGATTGCTGAGATCAATTGCGTCCGTAAACACCTGTCGCGGATCAAGGGCGGAAGGCTCGCGGTCGCGGCGGGTGCGGCACAAGTGACGACGTGGATCGTGTCCGATATTCCCGGCGACGACCCTTCGTTCGTGTCGTCGGGGCCGACCGTTGCCGATACGACCACACTGGCCGATGCGCGCGAGATTTTGGACCGCTATGGTATTGCCACCCCAGCTCCCATTTCCGCTGCATTGGTCGATCCGGCAAACGAGACTCCCGCGCCCGACGCCCTTGGCCTCGCGGGCTGCGAGACCGAAATCATCGCAAGCGCGCGCGACGCGCTGGGCGCGGCTGCCGACTTGGCCGAGGCGCACGGGTTTACCGTCACGAATCTCGGCGACCAGTTACAGGCCGAGGCCAAGCATTTGGGCGCAAGCCATGCCGCGCTTGCGCGTCGCCTCTCGCGCGATGGAGCCCGCCGTGTCATAATATCAGGCGGTGAGACGACGGTGACAGTCGTTAA
>JANNXL010000055.1:0-3707 GCA_031409575.1 Hyphomicrobium sp. | reverse complement strand
TTCGACCAGTGGGACTACGACGGCGTGAACGAGAACATTCTCGTTGATGACCTCGATGTCGATGGCAAGAAGTACAAGGCTCTCGTCCACTTTGACCGCAACGGCTTCAACTACGTTCTCGATCGTACGAACGGCACGCTTCTGCGCGCCAACAAGTTCGTGACCGTGGACTGGGCCGAAAAGGTCGACCTTAAGACCGGCCGTCCGGTCAAGGTCAAGGAGCACTCACCGTTCGCCATTGGCGCCAATACGCCGGCTTGTCCGTCGGCCATGGGTGGCAAGGACCAGCAGCCGTGCTCGGTGGATCCGAAGGAACCCAGCAAGTTCTACTGCCCCACGAACAACTGGTGCATGGAGGACGAACCTCAGGAACGCTCGCACACGCAGCAAGGCACGGTTTACGTGTTCGCCAACGTGTACATGTATCCTGAAAAGCCGGGTGTCTCTGGCAAGCTGAAGAAGTTCGACATCGTGACCGGCAAGGCTGATTGGGAAATCCCTGATCCGTATCCGAACTGGTCGGGCACGCTCGTCACCGATGGCGGCTTGGTGTTCTACGGTTCGAACGGCGGAGACTTCCGCGCAGTTGATCGTAACAGCGGCAAGGTTGTCTGGTCGAAGAAGCTTGGCTCGGGCATCATCGGCAATCCCATCACCTACAAGGTGAAGGGCAAGCAGTATGTCTCGATCTTTGCAGGTCTCGGCGGCTGGATCGGCATTCCCGTGACGGCTGGCCTCGACATGGAAGACAAGTTCGGCGCGATCGGTGCGACAGCGATGGCGAAAGCCACCGGTCTCGACAAGATCCCGCAGGGCGGCGAGCTCTACACGTTCCGCGTCAGCGATTGATTTGGATCTGAGAAAAGCGGATTGCCCGGCATCGAAAGGTGCCGGGCAATTCTTTGTTTTGATGGACTGAGCCCGCAGCGTGGCGGGATACGGAAATTGAATTTCCAAATTCGAAAATTTAGATGGCCGCTTGTCAGACTGAGAAGTCCGAGATAGATCTAAGAACGTAACGTTATTATGTTACAAAACTGAAGGGGCGTCAGATGCTGATGAGATCGTGGGCTATGGCTGCAGCCGCATCGGTACCGCTATGTTTGGCTGCAAATGGCGCAGCCCTCGCCAAAAGCGATTTGCGCAGTTACACCAAAGACAAACAGTTCGACGAACTCACCGCTGCCGAACACGGTGCGGCTAAGGCAGAGGCCCGCAATCGCAAACTCAAGTCGCTACGCGCGTGTGCCGATCCGGGTAACATGCCCCAATCCAACAATAAGGAAGAGGGCTATCAAAATAAAATCATCAAGATCCTAGTCGAGGATCTCGGCGGTAGCGTCAATTTTTTCTGGCGCCCCTATCACGAGCGCGGCCTGACGCGCGAGACGTTTCAAAACGACGAGTGTGATGTGCTGCTCGATATGCCCTTTTCGCAGCAATCGCTTCTGACCACAGAACCGATCTATAAGACCACTTACGTGCTGGCGTATCGCAATGACCGGGGCCTCAAGATCGAAAATCTCGATGATCCGCAGCTGCGAAAGCTGCGCGTCGGCGTGTTCCAGCATTCCGGCATTCGTGAGAGTTTGCAACGCCGTGGCGTCGGCAATCTTTTCATTCACGAGATCACTCACGACGGTGACATGGTGGCAGAACACCAGCCCTGGATGCAAATGCAGGACGTGCTGGATGGCAAGATTGATGTGGCTGCCATCTGGGGGCCATTTGCCGGCTGGCGGACCGTCATGAAAGGCGAACCACTGACGATTCAGCCGGTCAATCAGATGGATGATCAGGTGCCGCTCGAATTCGAGCTCGCGATTGGGATGCGGCCAAACAACGTGCTGCTCAAGTACATGCTCGACTGGGCCTTGACGCGCAAAAAAGATGAGGTCGCCGCCGTACTCAAAGAGTATGGCGTGCCGCTGGTCAAGTGCAGCCGCTGTGCTGTTGACGGAGATATTCCGAGCCACGGCACGATTTATCAACGCCTGCGCGGGGTCACGACGGATCGTTATCTGAAGCAGGCCGCGCCAATGGAACTCAGTGCCAGTGCGCCGGCGGATCAAGTGGTCACCACGGCGCGTCTCGACGCTTGGCTCAAGGAAGGCGCTGATCTTACCCAGGAACTTTCAAACGCCGTCATCGGCAACTCGGAGGAGCGGGTCAAATATTTGCTCGATAAAGGCGCGAAAGTGAACGAGCGTGATCCGCAAGGCTATGCTCCGATGCACAACGCCGCGCGCAATCGCATCTCACCCATTGTCGCCCTGCTGGCCGATCGCGGTGGTGATGCCAATGCACGCGACCGCGACGGCTTCACACCCCTTTTACACGCCATCAATCGCAATCATGTGCCAACGATCGTAATGCTAATCAAGAAAGGTGCCAACACAGAGCTGGCGACAACAACCGGCATCACGCCCCTATCTTGGGCCATAGGCGATGGCAAATATTTTGCCGCAAAAGCACTGATCGAATTGGGTGCGAAAGTGGACAGCCAGTCCGGCAAGGAGAATGTCACGCCGTTGATGGTGGTGGCGACGCAGCTAACAGCCCAGAGCCGCACAGGCAACGTCACGCAGGGACCGCCGCCCGTCGACCTCGCAAAGCTGCTGATTGAAAAAGGCGCAGACGTCAATCAAACGTCAAAGGAAGGTGTGACTGCCCTGATGATTGCTGCGGGGCATAACAATGCTCCCGTTATTGGTCAGTTGTTGAGTGCTGGGGCCGATCCAAAAATCAAGTCGACCGAAGGCCTGACAGCTCTGGAGATCGCCGATCGCGCCCAGAATGAAACCGCGGCTGCCGCCCTGAAATACTTCGCAACTCAAGGCTCCGCAATTGGTCCCGGCGCCCCCGCTAAGGCTGCAAGCGTGCCGGCCGCCGGCCCGGCGCAGAACTAAGAACAGTTGGAGCGTTATCGACGATGCTGAGCAAGTGCTTGTCCAAGATGGTTCCCTTGATCGGTCTCGTCTCGGCAGTGGTTCTGCCTGAGGCGGCACATGCCACCACGGTGTTCGTCAGCAACGAGAAGGACAACACGATCACGGCCATCGACGGCGATACGCTGCAGCTCAAAAAGGTCATACCCGTGGGTCAACGGCCCCGCGGCATCGCACTGTCTCCGGACTTCAAGGAACTGCTCGTGTGCGTGGGCGACGACAACCGGCTCGACGTCATCGATACAGAAAAAATGGAGGTTGTGCGCACGCTGCCATCGGGTCCGGACCCGGAACTTCTCGACATCGACCCTTCGGGTGAGCGCGTTTATGTTGCCAACGAAGACGACGGCATGGTGACGGTGCTGCAGCGCAAAGATGGAAAGGTGCTGGCGGAGATCGGGGTCGGCATCGAGCCCGAGGGGATGGGTGTGAGCCCTGACAACCGCATCACGGTGGCAACGTCTGAAGCGACCAGCATGGCGCATGTGATCGACAACGCTACACAGAAAGTTGTGGCTAATATATTGGTCGATACGCGCCCGCGCGTCGCTGAGTTCACGCGTGACGGAAAGCATGTCTGGGTCACGTCGGAGATCGGTGGCACGGTGGCGGTCATAGATGCCGAAACGCACGCCATTACCAAGAAGTTTGGATTTGCGGTTCCTGGTGTCGATGACGACCTGATCCAGCCAATTGGTGTGCAGTTCACTCTCGATGGCAAACTCGGGTTTGTGGCCCTATCGCACGCCAACCGCGTCG
>JANNXL010000054.1:0-2924 GCA_031409575.1 Hyphomicrobium sp. | reverse complement strand
CTTGGCCGAATTTACATCGGCGTCGATGAAATCTACTCCCGTTACATCGGCTCCCGAAAAGTCGGCCCCGGCGGCCTCGCTGCCGCGCAGTGACACGCCTGTGAGATTGGCGTCTTTCAAGCTGGCATATTCAAGCAGTGCGCGCGCGAGATTGGCATTCTTCAAGTTAGCGCCTTCGAGGTTGGCGCTTGAGAACACGCCCCGCATCAGACCCATCGACTGGTTGGCTTCGTCGGCCGACAAATTCGCGCCTTCGAGATTGGCTTTCACCATGCTGGCCTTCGAGAAGTCACCGGCGAGCCGCGCGCCGCGCAAATCCGCGCCATCGAGATTGGCGCCGACAAGCTGTGTGCCGAACATATTCGCCTTCTGTAAATTGGCACCACTCAGGTTGGCCTTCAGCGCCCAGACCTGATCCATCACGACACCTTCAAGATTTGAACCGGATAGATTTGCGCCCATCAAGCGCGCCTGCTGAAGGTTGGTGCGGCGCAGATCCATGTTCGACAGGTCCAGTCCATTGAGAGGCTTGGCGTAGAGATCGAGTTTTTCGCCTGCCGGGAGTTTGGCAATCGCCGTTTCAATATCAGCGCGGGTCATGACCGCCTTGGTGAACTCATCGGTCGAAAGGTCAACCATGTCGATCATGTTCTGAGCGCGGGCGGGCTGCGGTGACGAGAAGCTCACCAAGAGCGCAGAGAATGTGAGGACCAGCACGCGCGGCAGCGTCAGGAGCGGCTTCATGTATTTCATCCCTAGTCGAGGGCACCGCTGTTCAGACCTGCGGGATCGCAAGATGGCGCGGCGCTTGAATTTTGGCGCGATTGGCTGGTTGCATCAGCATATATCTGGACCAAGCCGACCAGATCCGGCTTATCGACGCAAATCGTGCGGTTGCCACTCTATTAGGCGGAGCAACTTTTAGGGTATGTAACTTGGGTCACTGTCCTCGCTGCTTAACCCCCAACAGGCTTATGCTCAATTCCGGCCACATCGATAGCTGGTTTTTGCAGTTTCCAGGGCTGCGCACTCTGACGCCGGAGCATCAGGTGCTGTTGCGAGAGCGCGTCGTCTTTCCCGAATTGCAAGGCGGTGCTGTCGCCTATCGCGAAGGCTGGGAATGCCCGAACTACGTCATGTGCGTGGCGGGCGGCACGCGCTCGTTCAAAACCTCGGCGTCTGGCCGTGAACTGCTGTTGTACCGGGTCAGCCCGGGCAGCACTTGCGTGTTTACTACCCAGTGCCTGCTCGCAGGCGGGACATTCCCGGCCGAAAGCGTGGCCGAAGCTCCAACGCGCTTTGCTGCGTTGCCCGCTGCCACGTTCCACGAACTCATGGGCTTATCAGCGGAATTCCGGCGGTTTGTACTGGACGACTACTCCACGCTGCTTACCAGCATTCTTTCGCTGGTCGATGAAGTCGCGTTTTCGAGCCTCGATCAGCGCTTAGCCCAGCGCCTTCTGGTGGAGGCGGACGCGGGCGGGCTGGTTTCGAAAACTCATCAGCAACTGGCGGCCGACCTTGGCAGTGTGCGCGAGGTGATCAGCCGCCATTTAAGCGAATGGGAACGCGCCGGCTGGATCCGCACCGCACGCGGCAGCCTGCAAATCGTTGACCGGCAGGCCTTGGCGGCCTATCGCAACCACAAATCGCCATAGGGCTGGGCACGTGCCGTATGGCGGGCACTTCGGCCACACAGTTGCGTCATTGTACGGCCTGCATTGTCATGAAACGGATGTCACAGGTGTTGCGTACACCCAGGCAAGGCTATACTGCGGCGGTTGTGATTTGGATCGTATTGGCGTGCGTTAAGCGACCCGCGGCCCGTTCTTGAACGGCCGGCATGTTTCCCAGCGGAGGTTTTGTTTCGTGCTCAAACAGGATTCGATTTTGCGTCAGTTGAAGGTTTGCCGCTCCGCTGTGCTTGGCGCAGCCGCGCTGTGCAGCCTGAGCCTGTTTGCTCCGTCCGCTGCGTTCGCGGGCACACTCGACGGTCTCGATGGCAGTTGGTCGGGCGGCGGGAACGTCACATTCGACGGCGGCGCAAAGGAGAAGCTGCGCTGCAACGGCTACTACAAAAGCGGCGGCGACGACCTCTCCATGGCCATCAAATGCGCTAGCGCGGGCGGCGCAAAAATTGAACTGCGCGGCACCATGAAAAACGCCGGCGGCAAGGTCTCGGGCGATTGGGAAGAGCGCACGTACAATGCCGGTGGTGCAATCGCGGGATCAGCCTCGGATGGATCGCTGAAGGTTGGAATTACCGGCACAATCTCCGGCACGATGTCGGTATCGTTCTCCAAGTCCAGCCAAACTGTCGCAATCGCGACGACCGGATCAACGCTGCGCAACGTCAACATCAGCTTCAACCGCAATTGACAACTTGCCGGACCAAAAAAACAGGAACCATACTCCATGCTCAAATTCACCTCGCGCGCGCTGGCCGGCCTTATCGCAGTGCTTTGCGCGACGTCGGTCGCTGAGGCCGGGAACTGGCGCGATGGCGTTGTCGCCGAAAGCCGCTATGGCAACGGCTCCGTCTCGGGTCCTGTCCGTCAAGGCCGCCATGGGTTGGAAGTGCGCCTCCCGGGCGGCACCTGGGTTGGCTGCCGCCGCAGTTGCTCGGAAACGCTGCGCGTTGAAACGGTCGACTTCTGGGAAAACGACGGCCGGCTCGTTGGTGCGGGAACAGCATCGAACGAATGCGGCGTGTTTGGCTGCCTGGGCTTTGGGTTCCGGTACTAAGACCTGCACGCCGAACTTCAGGTCAGAAACGGATTTGAGCGCCGCTCATCACCGATGGTGCTGGGCGGGCCGTGACCGCACAAAAACTGCATATCGTCACCGAGCGGAAACAGCTTGGTCTTAATGGCGGTAATCAGTGCGTCATGGTCGCCGTAGGGAAAATCGGTGCGGCCGATGGA
>JANNXL010000053.1:0-2497 GCA_031409575.1 Hyphomicrobium sp. | reverse complement strand
CCTTGTTCTCACGCTTGACAACATCCATCCTGGGCTTCGTATTCAACTTCATATTATGGTCCTCGAAGGGGCATGGACCGGCCGACACATTGAGTGCCGGGACCAGTGCTTGAACTTCAGTACGGGACGCTTAACTGCAGGTGTGCGACTGGTCGGTGGTGCGCATTCCCCACTTTGAAGCCTTCCAGTTAATTTAGCATTGAGCATCGACCGCATTCGAAACATCAACATGAACATTGGCCAATATAATTATTCGGGCGGCGAATGGCGGGCGAACTTGGCAGCTATGATGGCGGCTTCCCGATCATCGCTGAGCAGCTGATCGTCCGTGTGATCAACAGCAGTGTCATCGATAGTCGACGCCAGCAGAACCGGCGCATCAGCGCGCGCCATTTTGAGGTGTGCAAGGCCCGCCGGTAAAACCGCTTCGCTGGCTGGAACCGTGTAGCGAATGGTTTCGCGGGTCAGTTCAACACCGACACTCGACTGAGGCGATGGCGCTGCCCGATTGACCGGCATGGTGACGACATTTTCGTGCTGTCGCGACAAACCTTCGCTTGGTTCAACAGAACGAACGGTAACATCGGCTTCGCGGCGCGCAACCTCGGTTGACCACTGCGCAACGTCGGCAGGCCGGCGCACTTCTGCGGTCGTGTAGTCGGGCTGGAATTGTGCATAGGGGCCGAACGCTGAAGCAGTATCGTTTGCAGCAATCGGGGCTGGCATCGGCGCTTGCGCCATCGCTTGCGGCATCAGATCCCGTTGGAATGGCCGTTGGGCATTGGCATAGCCAGGTCCAGGGCCACGTGGTGCTGGCGACCGGAACACCTGCGACGCGTCTGCATGATACTGTGGCGCTTGATACTGTGACGCTGGCGCCTGCCCCTGCATCGCGTAGTGCGGTTGAGCAAAGGGAGGGGCTGACGGCTGCTGCATCGCGTGGCCTGGCAGTCCCATCTCACGGCCAAGTTCCTGGAATGCACCAGCCACCGAGCCGTACCCCGGCGCTTGCGGTGCCGTCCGTGCCGTCGCTTCATCCATCGTCCGGCGCCGTTTCTTTTCAGCTTCAACCCGCTTTGCTGCCCCCATCACGGCGCCTAAGATGATCTCCGACCACGCACCGTCGGCAAAGCGATAAATTCGAAACGCCTTGCAGTGGGTAAATTTTGAACCCTGACGACCCAACTTCTTTTGAATGCTCGATGTCTTGAGCAGCGGCGAATAGACACGCTTGAAGATCTTTTCCTTTTCAAAACTCGAAAACAGATTGGAAAGCAAATGGGCTTCGGCCAGCAGTTCTTGTTGCTCACGCGGATTTCGGTTCCATGGTGCATCAAGCGGCACGGCGACGTAATAATCCCCGCCGTAGTCGAACACGACGTGCCTGAAGACTTCGAATTTCTGGCGCATGTCGGCATCGGCGTGGATGTCGGTGAAGCGCGACAGGATCTGGTAGACTGGCCCACGCTCAGCCGCCTGCATCTTGGGGACAAGACCCTGCAGCCGGTTCATCGGACGACCCATCGACACCAGCAGCAGACAGATATCGACGAAGATCGCAATTGCGAGCGGAACATAGTCGCGCTTCGAGAGGCCCGCCTGTTCGCCATTGTAGGATTTCATCACGGCAGCACTTGGTGCCTCGACTGACTGCACGGCCTTCTGTTGAAGGGCACGCAATTCATCGGCTGACGGCGGCATCTTGAACGTCAGCAGGCCAAAGAAGCTCGTCGTCAGGCGACGGAAGGCTTCGATGGTTGCTTCAGCGCCTTCAACGGCGGCAATCGTCGGCTTTTGTAGTTCGGGCAACTGATCGATCGCGCGCACAACGCCTTTGAGTGCGCCCTGCAATTGCGGGTCGGGACAGGAAATGCTGCCGCCCTTGCCATCGGCAATCGTTGTTTTCTCGGACCGCTCGGCTAAGTCCGAGCGGATCTGCTTCAGCTGCGGATCAGTACGGAATGCATTGAAGCCCGTCACCGTCATGTCGAGTTTGCGACCCAACCCACGCATGAAGTCGTTTCGCGTACCCGTTTTCGCATCGATGGTCGATTTGTCGTCCTTGACGATTTTCGCCAAATCGACGTCAAGCGCACCCATCTCGGACTTCACAGCCGTCACACGGCCTTTGACGAAGTCGGATGCGAACGAAAATCGCGCGGCATCATCTTCGCGCATCTTACGACGCGGCCCTTCACCCGGTTTCGAGTTCGGACACGACGTGCCATTCGCGCGCTCTTGCTCGGCTTTCTGAGTCGAGATCGCGGTCAGACTGACAAGCGTACCGTTCAACTGTTCGAGGCGGGTGGCAGCGGTATTCAGAGCGCCCTGCACCTGTGTCACCGCACTCTCGGCCGAGCGCGAGGCTTCCGACCGGCTTTCAAGCACTTTCCAATAGAAGCCGAAGCCGAACCCGATCGAGATCACCGATAGGAACACGTAGCCCGACGCGTAGATTGCCCGCGTAAAAAATCCGTTTGGGGCAAACATCTGGTCG
>JANNXL010000052.1:0-4322 GCA_031409575.1 Hyphomicrobium sp. | reverse complement strand
TTGATTGGCGCGGGCAGGGCGGCTCCGAGCGCCAGCTGCCGGATATGCGCAAAGGTCATGTGCGCGACTTCACAGACTACGATCGCGATCTTGCAATCTTCATGAAAGAGGTGGTGTTGCCCGATTGTCCGCCGCCGTATGTGGCGCTGGCCCACTCGATGGGCGGGCATATCTTGTTGCGCAATGCCGTGTTGCCCGGCTCGTGGTTCGAACGCATGGTCCTGGTGGCCCCGATGATCGCGATCGATCCCGAGCGCATCGGCTATCCGCCTTTCGTTACGCGATTTTACGCCGAAACAGGGTGCCTGCTCCGAGCCGGATCATCCTACGTGCTCGGCGGAGGGCCTGACGCGGCGGAACAGGCCGCCTTTGACGGCAACTTACTCACGTCAGATCGCGAGCGCTGGGCCCGCAACAAGGCCGTGCTCGATTATGCGCCGGAACTTGGACTTGGTTCGCCGACCATTTCGTGGCTGCGCGCGGCGGTGCGCTCGATGGCGCGGGTGCAGGATGCTGGCTATCCGCGCTCTATTCAGGTCCCGATGCTTTTGTTTGCGGCCGGCCGCGACAAGGTTGTGGCCACGCGCGCAATCGAAGATTTTGGGGTCGGCTTGAAGGTCGGCAGTCAGCTTCTGCTACCGGGTGCGCGCCACGAGATTTTGCAGGAAACCGATGCTATCCGGCTCAAGTTCTGGGCCGCATTCGATGCGTATCTTGGCGTTCGCGAAGCTGCCGCTTGATCACGGTGCACTGCTACTTGTTGAGCAGCCGCAGAACATCGTCATGCAATTTCGCGTCCCCCGAGGCCACGATACGGCCGCCGTTCACAGCAGGAAGACCGTCCCACGTGGTCATGCGGCCACCGGCTTTCTCAACGATCGGAATGAGCGCGATGACGTCGAACGGCTTGAGGCCGACTTCGATGACGAGATCCACCAGCCCGCTGGCGAGCAGGGCGTAACCGTAACAATCGCCGCCAAAACGTGTCATGCGTGCGGTTGATTTAACGCGCTGAAAACCGTTCGCCTCTTTGCCGGACGCAAACAGGTCCGGGTGCGTGGTCGAGAGCATGGCATCGGACAGCTTGCTGCAGGTCCGCGTGCGCAGTTTGCGGGTCTTACCATCGGGTCCGCGTTGATAAGCTGCTTTCGCCCCGGCCCAGAAGCGCTCGCGCACAAAGGGCTGATCCATGATGCCCAGGATGGGAACGTCGCCATCAAGCAGGCCGATGAGTGTGCCCCACGTCAAAGCCCCAGTCATGAACGACCGGGTTCCGTCGATCGGGTCAACCACCCAGCGATAGCGCGCCTCGATATTGCGGCTGCCATATTCTTCGCCGGTCAGCCCGTGGTGCGGGTGCGATTTTGCCAGCATCCGCGAAATGACGCGCTCGGCGCCGCGATCAGCCGCTGTTACGGGATCGAAATCGCGCCCCTGGGCTTTGTTCTCGACCGCCATCTGGCGGCGGAAGTGCGGAAGGATCACCCGGCCGGACGCATCGGCAAGCGTGTGGGCGCTGGCAAGAAGATTGGCAAAGGTGTCAGCGGGCGGGCGGGTCACGGGATCAAATGCAGCCTTTTGGGTGAAAGTGCCATGCGATTTGCGCACAAATAGCCCTTACTTGGCGATAAGAAAGGCCCGAAAACCCTATCAAAGCCGAACAAAGCCTGACGCGGATTGGTTATCAAACTGGTGAGCAAACCGTTGTGGCCTGATGGCACCATATGCACCGGATTGTAACACTTTGATTGCATAATTTATTGGCTGGTTTTTGCGAACAGTCGCATACCCAGTACTGCAGTTGGTAGGTGCACTGTCCTTCTAACTGCTGCCCATTACGGGCGTTTCCTCCCTAGACTTGGGCCGTTCGGTCTTTCGGACGGCCTTTTTTCATGGCCAAACGCTCCCTGGACCCTATTGAACGGTCCCGCTGCATTCATAGCAGCCCTGCACAAATCGCAGTTGTCTCTTGTGCGCCGCAACGTCTAATGTTGCATTGCGATATACGGACAAGGGTGCTTGTTCTTCGCATTTCCTCTCACGGGCGGGTTCGCTTGCTCGTGTTGGGCGTTTCCTCCCTAGACTTGGGCCGTTCGAAAGAACGGCCCTCTTTTTTTGCATGGTGCGTCCCCACTGCCCTCCGGGCAGCTGGCGTGTACGCACGAAAGATACCGGCCGCGAATGGCGGCGCGCGGAACGCGTGCCGGGGTGAGCAAGCAAAGCTGCCGCCATGCGAAAAGCCAAGTGTCTATTCAGCGGCGGCGCGGCGCTCGAGAAGGGCGGGAACTTCGGTGAAGGTGCGTGCGATCACGTCTGCCAAATCGGCACGCAGGCGCTCAAAGCCGCGGCTCGGCCGGATGGCGGCCTCGTCCATATAGAGCCCACGGTTGATTTCGATTTGAATGGCGTGGATGCCGCGAGCGGGCTTGCCGTAGTGCTCGGTGATAAAGCCGCCCGCATAAGGGCGGTTCAGCGTTACATCGTAGCCTTTGGCGGAGATGGCATCGCGCAGGAAGCGTGTCAGGCGCAAATCGCAGGCATGGCCAAAGCGGTCGCCCAATACAAACTGCGGGCGTTGAGCCGAGCCCTGGGTAACGGCAAGCGTGCTCGGCATGGAGTGGCAATCGATCAGCACCGCATAGCCAAAGCGCTGCCGCGTTTCCTCAAGCAGAGCCGCTAAAGCCTGATGGAAAGGCACATACAGCCGCTCAATGCGTTCCAGCGCATCTTCCAGACGCAAGGGCCGCCGGTAGATCTCTTCGCCGTCGGCCACAATGCGTGCGATGGTGCCAAGCCCGCCAATCACCCGCACCGACTGGGTATTGGCATAGTCCGGCAGCACATCATCGAACAGTTCAGGATCGAGTTCATAGGGCTCGCGATTGGCATCGAGGTAGGCACGCGGAAACCGGGCCGCGATCAGCGGCGCGCCAAGTTCAGCTGCACACGCAAACAATTCATCGACGCAATAATCTTCGGATTTGCGCAGTGTGTGCGGGTCCAAGCGCGACTGTTCGAGAAAATATTGTGTGTAGTGCCGCCCGGAATGGGGCGAGCACAGGACGAAGGGGGCCGTGTGCTCAAGCGGGCGCAAGACCCGGAAAGGCGGGTCGAGTTCGGCATCAATGGACGCGCGCTCGTTGCCGGCCATCCTCAGTTTTTTCCTTCGACAATGGGGCTGCGGGTGTTCAAACTCGCTCGATCTGCTGCAAACCAACAATGCCAACACCCGCTTGACGTGTCTATCACGTTGCAGGCAAACAGACTTTCTCTGGCTGCAAACTTGTGGCTTAAGGCGCGAATACCACACGCTGTCAGTGGAGCGTATCCCACAGTCCACGCCTGTGCATGACTTGCCAGTTCATTCAACATTTACCAAACTACTGTCAGAGTCTCCCTATCTACCTGCCGCATGGCGTAGTCTCACGTTTTATGACCAATATGGTTCCATGACCCTCAAGCCGTCACAAGTTGCCATGCAGCGCATTCTCCTCGCAGAAGACGACGAATCGATGCGCGGCTTCCTGGAACGCGCACTCGCCAAAGCTGGCTACGACGTGGCGTCGTTTTCCAACGGTGCCGATGCCTTCGACAGGCTGCAGGAAGAGCCGTTCACGCTGTTGCTCACCGATATCGTCATGCCGCGTATGGATGGCATTGAGCTGGCGCGCCGGGCGGCTGCCATCGATCCGGATTTGAAGATCATGTTCATCACTGGCTTTGCAGCCGTGGTTTTGAACTCCGAGAGCGACGCTCCCAAGGATGCGCGCGTGCTGTCAAAGCCATTCCATTTGAAAGACCTGGTGCGCGAAGTGGAGCGATTGCTGGCCGCTTGAGGCGCGCTGGCCGTTGCCTTGAATGCCTGCGTCATTACTGCCGAACGGGCGCTTGCCACCTGCCAGCGATGCCGATATACGACGCTCTCTTGGCGGAGCCGCTCTGGTTTGCGTCAAACACGATCTGGTTGGGGCACTTAGCTCAGCGGTAGAGCACTACCTTGACATGGTAGGGGTCACAGGTTCGATCCCTGTAGTGCCCACCAGCCGGATTTCGCAAACTCCTGCAAGGTGTTGAAGCAACCCAGGTCGCACTGTGCGGCACGCGGCACGGGACTAGGGGTTGAGTGAGTGGGTTGACAGCCGAGGGGACCGCGCATAGTTTGCGGCCTTCTTTAGCAGGCTGCTGACGTCGTTCAGGGTCGCCATTTTGGTAGGCCTTGTTTTTTGTGTGTTGGTTTGGCCGTTTCACGTTCACTGGTGCTGCAATGAAAATCCGTAACTCCTTGAAGTCTCTGCGCTCGCGCCATCGCGACAACCGCATCG
>JANNXL010000051.1:0-1904 GCA_031409575.1 Hyphomicrobium sp. | reverse complement strand
GCAAACCAATCGCGGATTGGCGTGAACGCGCCCGTGTATGTCGCGGGATTTGAGCGCGGCGTGCGCCCTATCGGCGACTGGTCGATGTCGATGACCTTGTCGAGATGTTCCAAACCTTCGATCTTGTCGTGCGGTGCTGGGTGCTCGCGCGCGTTGTTCAGGCGGCGTGACACGGCCTTGTACAGTGTGTCGATGAGCAAGGTCGATTTGCCGCCGCCCGACACGCCGGTGATGCAGGTGAGAAGCCCGAGCGGGATTTCCGCTGTTACGTTCTGCAGGTTGTTGCCGCGCGCACCAATGACGCGCAGGACTTTGCCCTTTTCAGCTTTGCGCCGCACCTTCGGCATCGGGATCTGGCGGACGCCCGTGAGATATTCGCCCGTGAGGCTGTTCGGATTGGCCATGACTTCTTCTGGTGTGCCCTTGGCCACCACTTCGCCGCCGTGCACGCCGGCACCTGGCCCGATGTCAACCACGTAGTCAGCCGCCATGATCGCGTCTTCGTCGTGCTCGACCACAATCACGGTGTTGCCGATGTCGCGCAAATGTTTGAGCGTGATGAGCAGCCGGTCGTTGTCGCGCTGATGTAACCCGATGGACGGCTCATCGAGAACGTAGAGCACGCCCGTGAGCCCTGAGCCGATCTGCGACGCCAAGCGTATGCGCTGGCTCTCCCCTCCCGACAACGTGCCGGACGCACGCGACAGGGTTAGATAATCGAGCCCGACGTCGTTCAAGAATTTCAGGCGGTCGCAGATCTCTTTCAAAATGCGCGTGGCGATTTCGGTTTGCTGCTTGGTAAAAGTCTTGGGCACCTCGGCAAACCAGGTGTTGGCGAGCCGGATCGAGAGATCACCCACTTCGCCGATATGCTTTCCGCCGACTTTCACGGCAAGCGCCTGCGGCTTCAGCCGGTAACCGCTGCAAGCCTCACATGGGTGCGCATCCTGATAGCGCGAGAGTTCTTCGCGCACCCACTCGCTATCGGTTTCTTTCCAGCGCCGCTGGATGTTGCCGATCACGCCTTCGAACGGCTTTTCCGTTGTGTAGTTGCGCGAGCCGTCAAAATAGACAAACGCGATGTCTTCGTCGCCCGAGCCATAGAGAATGGCGAGCTGCATGTGCTTGGGCAGCTTCTCCCACGGCGTCTTCATCGACACCTTGTAGTGCTTGGCCAGGCTTTCGAGCGTCTGCTCGTAGTAGGGCGAAGTGGCTCCGGTTTTTGCCCAGGGGTACACGGCACCTGCAGCGAGCGACAGCGTGCCATCGGGCACCACTAAGTCAGGCTCAAAGCGCAGTTCAGTGCCCAGCCCATCACAGGTGGGGCACGCGCCAGCAGGCGCATTGAACGAAAACAGCCGCGGCTCGATTTCTTCAATGGTGAAACCCGAGACGGGGCAGGCGAAGCGTTGTGAGAAAATAATGCGCTCGTGGGTCTCATTTTTGTTTTTGAAAGCGCCCGTGTCGTCCGTCGCGCGCGGCCGGCTCGACGAAGGAGAGTCGCGCGCGACAACCAAGGGTCTATCAACCATCTCGGCAATGGCGATGCCATCAGCGAGTTTGAGCGCCTGCTCGAAACTGTCGGCGAGCCGCGTTTTGATGTCGCCCTTGACCACGATACGGTCGACGACCACGTCAATGTCGTGCTTGAATTTTTTATCGAGCTGAGGCGCGTCGCCGATCTCAGACACGTCGCCGTTGATTTTGACGCGCTGGTAACCCTTCTTCTGCCACTCGGCGAGTTCCTTGCGGTATTCACCTTTGCGCCCTCGCACGACGGGCGCGAGAATCAACAGCCGCGTGCCCTCGGGTAAAGCGAGCACACGATCGACCATCTGCGTGATGGTCTGGCTTTCGATGGGCAGTCCTGTTGCCGGTGAATACGGCACGCCGACGCGCGCAAA
>JANNXL010000050.1:0-3326 GCA_031409575.1 Hyphomicrobium sp. | reverse complement strand
CGGCAGGTTCTGGCTCGGCCTGGGTCTCCGTTTGCACGTCAACGGTTGGAAGCGTTGCACTCGCGGGCTTATCGGCAGGACCGGCGGCCGCTGCAGGCGGGGTTGGGTCTGTCGATTGCGCAAAGACCGGAAGGCACGAGGGGGCAAGAAGTGCGACGGCGACAGCCGCCGCAAGAGTGCGGGAAGCAAACATTCAAAAAACTCCAATGACTGGGGTTCAAAGCCCCGGGATCGGAAAGCAACGTGCGCGCTGCTCAACTCTGCGAGAGAAAGCCACAGCTTTGCTGATTGCAACCGCGATGTTCTCGAACCATTCAAAACAAGCCAATCTTTGGCACAAATTCGTGACAGCAATGACACATCTGTGGACGGATCAATTAAGATTTGAACTTGACGAATTCTAGTTCGGGAAGCGATCAGTAAGTGCCGGGCAACTGCCCCCATTCCCCATGACCCGTCCGTTATGCCGCATCAGTGTCACCGTCGCGGCTTGCTCTCGTTCGCCCCACTCGCGCAAAACTGTGACGCCACCCCCGCCCTGGACTTAGGGACCGAGTCCCGCTAGTTCGAAGCTCAACTTGATCGCAACCGCTGAGTCCCGTCCCATGCGCGCTTCCGTCATCGTTTTCCCTGGCTCCAACTGCGACCGCGACGTGAAAGTTGCGATTGAGCGGATTACGTCGTCGCCCGTCAAAATGGTCTGGCACGGCGACAACGAGGTACCGAAGTCCGATCTCATCGTCGTGCCGGGCGGTTTTTCCTACGGTGACTATCTGCGCTGCGGGGCCATGGCCGCGCACTCGCCGGTCATGCGCGACGTCATCTCCAAGGCGAAAGCCGGCACTCCGGTGCTGGGCATTTGCAACGGCTTCCAGATTTTGTGCGAGTCAGGGCTTTTGCCAGGCGTGTTGATGCGCAATGCGTCTCTCAAGTTCATCTGCCGCGACGTTCATTTGAAAGTTGAGAACGCGCAGACGATGTACACGCAGGCCTACAAGAATGGCGAAGTTATCAAGGTGCCTATCGCGCACGCTGAAGGCAATTACTTCTCGGACAGCGAAACACTCGACCGGCTCGAAGGGGACGGCCGCGTCGTGTTCCGCTACAGCGATGCTGCGGGCAGGGTTGCACCCGAAACGTGCCCGAACGGCGCCCAGCGCAACATCGCCGGCGTTTGCGACCCGACGCGCCGCATCCTCGGCATGATGCCTCATCCCGAGCGCTTGTATGAACCCGCGCTTGGCGGCAGCGACGGACGGCGCATGTTCGAAAGCATCGTGCAGAACTTGGTTGCGGCGTGACAGTCGGCGCTGGCGGCCGGCTCCCTGAAGGGGAGTCGCCAGCGCCCAACAAAAAAGAGCGGACATCGCTGCCCGCTCTCCGTGACTTTCAAACACTCAAACCTGCGCTTACTTCGCCGGAGCGGCGTACGCCATCAGATCAACCGGGCGGATACTCATGGTTGAAGCGCCCGACGTGCACGCTATCTCGAGTGACTTGCCCTCGGCCGTATCGGTGCGCGCACTCATGCCGCCGGGCACGGCGAACTTGATACGCGTGCCAATGGAGCCGCCATCACCGTTACTGTCGGCCTTGTCGCCGATCAGCATCGTTACGTTGCAGACGCCATTATCGGCGGTGAAATAGCTGACGATATGCTTCGATCCGACATCAAGAGAAGCGCCGTGCGCCCGCATCACAACCCGCTTGTCGCCGGGCTCTGCACCAAAGGCGGTTCCACTCATCGCGGCCAGGCTGAGGCTCAAAAGCACAGCGGCACGGCTTAGAACTGAAGTTGGCATTGTCATCGGAAGGCTCCTTAAATCGCGCCGCCAGCAGGGGACGACCCAGACTTGAGGCGGCGTTTGCAGTCGTGCACACATGCGCTGGTGCCAGTGCATCGACGGTGCGCATACTTAACACCATGATTGGCCAATGAGAATCTGAATTGCTGCATGGCAGCATAGACCCAGGTGCAGCGCTCAACTGCCGCGGCAGCGTTCGTCATTTTGTAACGAACCGCTAGAACCGCCGTTGCAGTCGGCGCAACAAAAAAGGGAAGCGCGCCGCGTGGCCGCTTCCCCATCAGAATAAACCCAATCCGGCTGGCACCGAAAAGATCAAGCAGCGTCGAGCAACGTCGTAGTGTTGGGGCCGTTTGCACCACTAACGTCTGGATTTCCCGTCGAAATTTGCGCTGACGGAGCAAACCGCGTGGCGTGAGCAACGTCGGCAGCCGACGGTGCAACTGCCGAACGGTCCGGATTACGGCGGGTCGCAGCACGCTGCAGATCCGTGAACGACACACCCGAGAATAGCGACAAGAGAACACCTGACTTGAGAGACATGGGATAAATCCTTCTGAGACACGGGAGCTACGGCGGCAAACCGCATAGAACCCCTATGATGATGTGATGCTGCCTATTAAGGCACAGATTCGGCTAAATAAAAGGCTGTTGCGTTGCAACGCAGCATTGCGCTCCGCGCAGCGCGGAACCGCCGCGGATATGCTCGCGGGTCTGTTCGTAATTTTGAAACAATTGGGAAGACCAGCCCGCAGTACCGTGTCGCGGGGCCACGCCTGCCGTACTGGGGACAAGGCGGGCCAGCGCCGTTATAAGCGGGCAAAGCTCAAAACCAGGGATTCGCCCCGCGCATGACCGGACCTGCCAAGCCTGACGCTGCCGATATGAAACCAGCCTCCGCCATCACGCCAGAAATGGTGGCGAGCCACGGCTTCAAGGGCGATGAATATCCCCGCCTCTTGAAAATCATCGGCCGCGAACCTTCGTTCACCGAACTCGGCATCTTCTCAGTCATGTGGTCCGAGCACTGCTCGTACAAATCCTCGCGCGTCTGGCTCAAAACGCTGCCGACCTCTGGCCCGCTCGTCATCCAAGGCCCCGGTGAAAACGCCGGCGTTGTCGATCTCGGCGATGGCGACGCCGCGATCTTCAAAATGGAAAGCCACAACCACCCGTCCTACATCGAGCCGTTCCAGGGCGCGGCGACCGGCGTCGGCGGCATCATGCGCGACGTGTTTACGATGGGCGCGCGCCCTGTTGCGAACCTGAACGCGCTGCGCTTTGGCGCGCCCGAACATCTGAAGACGCGCCGCCTCCTCGATGGTGTCGTCGCCGGCATTTCGCACTATGGCAACTGCACCGGCGTGCCCACAATTGGCGGCGAAACCAACTTCGACGCGGGCTACAACAACAACATTCTCGTCAACGCCTTGTGCGTTGGCTTAGCTCGTACCGATAAGATCTTTTACTCCGCCGCCAAGGGCGTGGGCTTGCCAGTTGTTTACGTTGGCTCGAAAACCG
>JANNXL010000049.1:0-1549 GCA_031409575.1 Hyphomicrobium sp. | reverse complement strand
CAAGGTGACGGCCACGCGCTTGCCTTTGAAGCGCTCCGCGTTCTTCATCAACGACGCCAATGCGCAGGCACCGGACGGCTCCAGCACGATCTTCATGCGCTCGAACGCGAAACGCATCGCATCGATCACCGTTGCGTCTGGCGCGGTGAGAACGTCGGTGACCTGAGTGCTAATTACTTCCCAGGGATGATTGCCGACGGCTTGTGTTTGTTGACCGTCGCAGATGGTTTTTGGCACGTCGATGGAGACGATGTGTCCACTGCGCAGTGATTGCTGCACATCGTTGCCCGCCTCGGGTTCCGCGCCAAACATCTGAATGTTCGGTTGCACTGCTTTTGCTGCAACTGTGCAACCCGAGAGAAATCCTCCACCGCCGGTACACACGATTAGCCCATCGAGGTTTGGCACCTCTTCAGCAATCTCCAGCCCGCAGGTGCCTTGCCCGGCCATCACCGGCAAGTAGTCGTATGGAGGGATCAACACGGCATTGCGCTCATCGCTGTAACGTTTTGCCAATGCGCTGCGATCTTCGGTGTAGCGGTCATACGTAATGACTTCGGCGCCGTAGCCTCGCGTGGCGTCAAGCTTCATCTGCGGCGCGTCCGACGGCATCAGAATCGCGGCCTTGCAGCCATGCAGCTGGGCCGCGAGAGCGACCGCCTGCGCATGATTGCCGGACGAGAACGCCAGCACGCCGCGCGCACGCTCAGCGTCCGTCAGCGCATTTATGGCGTTGTAGCCGCCGCGAAACTTGAACGCACCCATGCGCTGAAAGTTCTCAGCCTTCATGAACACTTCGCAGCCGAGCATGCGGTTCAGCGTGGTGCACGTGAGAATCGGTGTGCGATGCGCCACGCCCTTGATGCGGGCGGCGGCGGCCTGGATGTCGGTGAATTGCAGCATGCCTGAATTGTAGGAGCGGCTCTGCCGCGACCAGCGGACCAATTCGACTTTCGGCGTCGCGGCTTAGCCGCTCCTACAGTTCAGCTATTGCACCAGCGACATGCCGCACTGCGTGACGAGGTAGTCTCGAATCAACGGCCAGGTCTTGCGGGTTGCAGTCGCAGGGAAGGTGATGCCGTTGATGACGGCGGAGCCTCTGATGCCGAGGGCGATGCGGATGCCGATCAGCATATCGGTAGTTGCCAGCACCTGATTGTCGCCATCGATATCCAGCGAGCAGGCTCTGTAGCCGAACGGTCCGCCGTCGTAACGAATGGAGCAAAAATCGTTGGTGGCATTGGCACAATAGCCTGCCAGCAACAGCCTGCCATCGGGTTGCAGCGCCATCGCGGTGGCGTAATTGTTGCCTGCGACGACCGACGTTAAAACTGTTCCTGCGTTGCCGAAGGTCGAATCCAGTGTGCCGTTGGGGTGGTAGCGCAGCGCGCAAAATCTGACATTTGTGGCAGTGGTGCATTGCCCCGACAGCAGAATCTTGCCGTCGGGTTGCAGTGCCATGGCGGTGGCCAGATCATTGCCGGTAACGATTGCAGTAGTGACCTTGCCTCCGATGCCGAAGCTGGTGTCAAGCGTGCCAGCAAGTCCC
>JANNXL010000048.1:0-7306 GCA_031409575.1 Hyphomicrobium sp. | reverse complement strand
ATCGCCGATCAGATCGCTGGCCAGATCGAATGGATTGCCCGCGAACCGCTGTTCCCCGGGCGGCCGTATGGACTGAAATCAGGTGCGCAGACCGTGACCGCCACGATCAGCACGCTCAAATACAAGATCAACGCCTCAACTGCCGAGCACGTCGCCGCCCGCCAGCTTGAAACGGGCGAAACCGGGGTGTGCAACCTGTCGCTTTCGCGGCCGATTGTGTTCGACTCATTTGAAACAGGCGGCGAGACCGGCCAATTCGAACTGACCGACACCACGACCGGCAAGACCGTGGGTGCGGGGCTGTTCCGCTTTGGCCTGCGCCGGGCCGAGAACGTGCACTGGCAGGCGCTCTCCATCGACAAGGGGGCGCGTGCGTCGGCTAAGCTGCAGCAGCCATGCTGCCTGTGGTTCACCGGCCTGTCTGGCTCGGGAAAATCGACGATTGCCAACCTGCTGGAGAAAAAGCTCCACTCGACAGGCCGCCATACCTACATTCTAGATGGCGACAATGTCCGCCACGGCCTCAACCGCGACCTCGGCTTTGCCGATGCCGACCGTGTCGAAAACATCCGCCGCGTCGCCGAGGTGGCCAAGCTGATGGTGGACGCAGGGCTCATCGTGATCGTGTCATTCATCTCGCCCTTCAAGGCTGAGCGGCGTATGGCGCGCGAGCTGTTTTCAAATGGAGAGTTTCTCGAAGTGTTTGTAGAGACGCCCATTGAGGTGTGCGAAGCGCGCGACCCGAAAGGTCTTTACGCCAAGGCACGCCAAGGCCTGATCCGCAACTTCACGGGAATTGACTCCGCCTACGAACTACCCGAGGCACCCGAGCTGCGGCTCGACACCACAACCGCTGATCCGGCCGATTTAGCCGAGAGGCTGCTGGCTGAATTGGGGGGACGGGGCGTGGTATAGGAGCCGCCGCGCGGACTACCACTGGCATTTGAATTTGGCGATGTCGGCGTCTTTCTTCGCTTCCTCCATCATTATTCCGCACATCATGCCCGTCAGCATCGGATCACCCCGATTGAGGTCGTCAGACATGCCGACAGTGCCACGCAGTGTTTTCAAGAAGATCGTGGCTTCGTCCTTCACCTCGCCTTCCAAGGCATCCACACAGGTCTGGAATTTCTGGAAGAAACTTTTGCATTCGGGAACCGTGTCCGCACCAGCGTGTGCGGCGGAGGATGCGGCTATGACGGCCGATAGGGCAACGGCGAGGCGAACAAAGCGCATGATGTGTCTCTCCATAAAATGACAGTGGGCCCGTGGAATTGCCACCATGGGCCTTTAGCAAGTGGAGAATACCCATGACGCAATTTCCGCGCGATTTATGTTTCGAAGGGAACAGAGGCAATGGAGGGCGGCCGGGTGGAGATACAAACAGGATCGAAACGTCACGGCCTCAAACCGGCACCTTCTCGCTCTTGGCGTACGCTTCAATGCTTGAGCGCAAATTGCCCGAGCCAGTTTTCAAAAGGCCGTCCATCGCTTCAGTGACGCCGCCAGCATCGAGGGCCAGCACCATGGCTTTCACCGGGCCGATCGAGGCTGGCGACATCGAGACGGAGCGGCAGCCAAGCCCGATGAGCGCCATGGCCTCGAGCGGCCGGCCGGCCATTTCTCCGCACACCGTGACCGGCACCTTGTGTTTCTTGCCAGCCTTGAACAGCGATTGCAGCGCGCGCAGCGGTGAGACCGACAGCGCGTCATAGCGGCTGCCGACAAGCGCATTGGTGCGGTCGGCGGCGAACATGAATTGCAGCAGGTCGTTGCTCCCGACCGAAACGAAATCAACTTTCGGCAGGATCGCATCGAGCTCGAATAAAAGGCTCGGCACTTCGACCATGGCCCCGATGCGCAACGACTTGGGTGCCGTGTGGCGGCCCTTTTTCATGAGCTTCAATTCGCGGTCGATGAGCGAGCGGATCGCATCCATCTCCGAAGCGGTGGCCACCATGGGGATCATGACCGACAGTTCGCGGCCGTTCGCGGCCCTGAGCAAGGCGCGGAACTGCATACGAAACAGCGCCGGCCGGTCGAGAGACATGCGGATGGCGCGCCACCCCATGGCAGGATTTTCTTCTTTCGTGTGCCGCAGGTAGGGCAGCGCTTTATCGCCGCCGACATCGAGCGTGCGGAAGATGACCGGCTTGCCTTTGGCTTCGTCCATCACCGCACTGTAGGTTTGCATCTGCTTTTCAAGGCGAGGCAGCGTGTTCGACAGCATAAATTGCAGTTCAGTGCGGAACAGCCCGACGCCATCAGCACCCGACTCGTCCAGATGCGGCATGTCGACGAGCAAGCCGGCATTGATGTTGAGTGACAGGCGCACGCCGTCCTTGGTGATCGGCGGCACATTCTTGAGGGCGGCGTAACGCTTCTGGCGGCGCGCCCGGAAGCGCACCTTGTCGGTGTAGGCGTTGATCACCTCTTGCGAGGGGCGCACGTGAACTTCGCCGCTGACGGCATCGACGACGATCGCGTCGCCGGCAGTCACGCGCTCGACGATGCCGATAGCTTGGCCGACAGCTGCGATACCAAGAGCTTTTGCGACGATGGCGACATGGCTCTGGCCGCTGCCGTCCTCGATCACAAGCCCGCGAAGTTTGGTGCGGTCGTAATCCAGCAGTTCGGCAGGACCCATGGTTCGGGAGACGAGGATTGCGTCGGGCGGCATATCGTCGGCGCGCATGGGTCCACTGGAACGGCCGGCGAGAATGCGCAGCAGCCGGTCTGACAGATCATCCAAGTCGCGCTGGCGTTCCCGCCAGAATGGATCCGCCTGGCGCAACATGCGCGCGCGCGTGCCGTTCTGCACCCGCTCTACCGCGGCGTCTGCCGTCAGCCCGCCTTGCAGCGCTTCGCGCATACGGCGTTCCCAGCCACGGTCATTGGCAAACATGCGATAGGCTTCGAGCACGTCGCGATGCTCGCCGGCCTTGGACAAATGCTCGTGATCGATCATTTCATCCAGCGAAGCACGCAGTTCGGTGAGCGCGGTATCAAGGCGCAGAATTTCTTCTGCGGCATCGTCGGCCATCAAGCGCGTCACGACAATACGCGGCTCGTGCAGCACGACGTGGCCGAGCGCCAGGCCTTCAGAAATGGGTTCGCCGGAAATCACCGCGGTGAGCGACTTCGAAAGCTCCAGCGCCGCCCCGGTTCCGGCTACCGCGCCCGAAACCAGCTGTTCAGCCATGACCATCGCCGTTGTCTGCAGCACTTCGACGTCTTCTTCGTCGTATTCCTTCATCGTCTTGTTCTGCACGACAAGCACGCCCAGCACCTGGCCACTGCGCTGGATCGGCACTGCCAGCAGCGAGTGATAGACTTCTTCGCCAGTCTCAGGGCGGAACGAAAATGAAGGATGCGTGGGTGCGTCGGGCTCGTTGACAGTGATGTTCAACTCGGCGCAGCGGCCGACAAGCCCCTCACCGCGATTGAGGCGCGTGTTGTGCACTGCATTGGCGTTGAGGCCTTCGGTGGCAAACAGTTCCAGCGAGCCATCCTGGCGTTTCAGGTAGACCGAGCACACGTCCGTGATCATGACGCCCGAAATCTGGCGTACCATTTTGTCGAGACGCTCTTGGCCGTCTCCGGCTTCGGCCATGATATCGCGCAGACGCCGCATAATGATGCGCATCGCGGGTTCGGACGACACTATTCGAGGCTCATCGCCACGTCTGGTGGGCATGTCTCTAGCCGTTCGAGCAAAGCGGGCCGAAGAGGTCTTTCGACACCCTTGAGGCTTTTCATCAGTAAAGCGGGACTGGCACCCGGGGTAAACCGGATTGTTGGCAAGCTCAAGACAATCCGGACTGTTCCAGTTGTTGCAGTGCAAGCAAACGAGGCAGTGGTGGCGTGCGATTAGGCGGCGTCGAGCCCGTAGAGCGTATGCAACGTGCGCACGGCGAGTTCTGCGTAGGCCGCGTTGATCAACACGCTGATTTTGATCTCAGACGTTGTGATCGCTAGAATATTTATGCCGCGCTCGGACAGCGCCTTGAACATGCCTGCGGCGACGCCCGCATGGCTTCTCATGCCGATTCCTATGACCGAAATTTTCGCGACATCGGCCGAACTCGACAGCTCAAAGTAGCCGATGTCGTCTTTGGCTGATTTTAGGGTCTCGAGCGCGCGCGGCAGCTCTGCGGCCGGCACCGTGAATGTCATGTTGGCATGCTTGCCGTCGTTCGACACGTTCTGCACAATCATATCGACGTTAATTGAAGCGTCCGCCAGAGACCCGAAAATGCGGGCCGCGATGCCGGGCTTGTCGGCCACCCGGAGGATCGTGATTTTCGCTTCATCCTTGGCGTAGGCAATTCCGCTGACGATCTGCTGTTCCACGATTTCATCCTCGTCGCACACGATGGTGCCGATGTTTTCAAGATTGTCCATGCGCACGGGCTGCATGGCGTCAGGCGCCACAAAGCTGGAGAGCACGCGCGTGCGCACGCGGTGCACCATGGCGAGCTCGACAGAGCGGGTTTGTAAAACTTTCGAGCCGGAAGACGCCATCTCCAGCATCTCTTCATAAGACACCTTCGACAAGCGTTTTGCTTTGGCAACGATACGGGGGTCGGTGGTGTAGACGCCATCGACATCGGTGTAGATATCGCAAACGTCGGCCTTCACGGCAACGGCAACAGCCACCGCACTTGTGTCAGATCCGCCGCGGCCGAGGGTGGCGATGCGGTTTGAATTGGGCTCGACGCCTTGGAACCCTGTGATGACCGCCACTTCGCCCGCATCCATGCTGGCGCGCAGATTGGTTGCTGCAACGTCGATCATGCGGGCCGAACCATGAGCGGCATCTGTATGGATCGGCACCTGCCAGCCCTGCCACGAGCGCGCTTTGATGCCCATCGATTGCAGAACGATCGCGGTCAGCCCTGCCGTTACCTGTTCGCCGCTCGCCACCACGGCATCGTATTCGCGCTTGTCGGCAAGGTTCGAGGCCTCGTTCACCCACGCGACAAGCTGGTTCGTGACACCCGACATGGCCGAAACCACGACGGCGACTTTGTTGCCGGCGTCCACCTCGCGCTTAACGTGCAGCGCCACGTTGCGAATGCGCTCGATATTGGCGACCGATGTGCCGCCAAATTTCATCACAACCGTCGCCATTCTGCGTCCTCTTGGGGCTGCGGTCTTACCCTTAGGAAACCGCCGTGTTTCCACGCCGCAGCGGGCTTCACATAACCAGAACACAGGGTGATCGCAATCTGATACTTTGGCCGTATAACCAGCAAAGTTTCAAAGGCCTCTTATTTCTCATGATCACGGAAATTCAGCCCCCAAACGCCAGCGGAGCCGCCACAGGAGCCACCGCCACCCGCACGCTGGACCCGGCCGAGGTGGAGCGTTTCCGGCGCATGGCGGACGAGTGGTGGGACGCTAACGGCAAGTTCCGTCCGCTGCATAAACTGGGACCGGCGCGGCTCACCTTTATCCGCGACGAGATTGTGCGCCACTTTGGTTTAGCAAGCGGCGGGCTAAAGCCGCTCGCGGGACTCAGTGTGCTCGACATCGGCTGCGGCGGGGGTTTGGTGTCGGAGCCCGTCGCACGCATGGGCGCAAAAGTTACTGGGCTCGATCCGGGCGAGGAAAACATTCTGGCCGCCCGCGCCCACGCAGAACCGCAGGGGCTCTCAATCGACTACCGTGTTGGCCTCGTCGAAGACGTGGCCGCACGTGGCGAACAGTTTGACGCCGTGCTGTGCCTCGAAGTGGTGGAACATGTGCCGGACGTCGCCGCGTTTGTGAAAACCTGCGCGTCGCTGGTGCGGCCAGGTGGCGTGATGATCTTGTCGACCATCAACCGCAACATCAAATCCTATGCGCTGGCGATTGTCGCTGCTGAATATGTGCTCGGCTGGCTGCCGCGCGGCACGCACCAATGGGAGCGCTTCGTCACGCCCGATGAATTGGCGCGCTTCGTGACAGATGCCGGTCTCGACCGCCCGCGCTTTTCCGGCATGACCTTCGATCCCCTGCGCGACACGTGGAGTTTATCGAGCGATACGGATGTGAATTATCTGGCGGCGAGCGGGAAGCGGGGGTGAGGATGGTGCCTCACCCGCGTTCGGCGGTGACAGAATATTTCAACCAAGCGAGAATATCAGATGAAAGTCCTATTCGCTTTTCTGCTGCTCCTAGCCCCGCTTGTGCCGCCGCCAGCGGCGCGGGCTGACGACGCAAGCGATGCGGCAATCCACAGCGTCATCACGCGCCAGCTTGAAGCCATCAAAAAAGACGACGCGGCGGCTGCGTATGCAATCGCAGCACCGAATATTCAAACGATGTTTGGCGATCAAGCGACTTTCATGTCGATGGTGCAGCGCGGCTATCCGCAAATCTACCGCTCCACCGGCCATAAGTTTCTCAACATCGATACGAGCACTGGCCGGCTGATGCAGCGGGTTCTGATCGAAAGCGAAAAAGGCTCCGTCATCGTGCGCTATGAGATGATCGAAATCGACGGCATCTGGCGCATCAACGGCTGCATGATTGAAAAGGTCGATGCGGCGTGAGGGGGTGGTCGGTAGTTTTTCAGCAATGCATGAAGAAAAGGGAAATTAACGTCTGAAGCTGACTAATGCTCCGTTTTGCCAGTGCTATTTCCATCTGCCCCTTCCCGTCATGGCCGCGTCGCGCAGCGATTGCGCGCGAGGCGCGCAACAGGCGGCCACCTACGACAAATCTCAACAGACCCGGTGGCGCGCGAATTACGCGGTCGTTGCAACAGGTTGGCTCAATACGCCAAACCAAGCCAATGTATGCTTGTCGTGGGTGGCCGCCTGCTCGCTTCGCTCGTCGCTATGGCGACGCGGCCATGACGGAATCAAATGGGGTCAGACCCTGCGGGTCTGACCCCATTCTCCGGATGATCAGTAAGAACGCAAGCGGCGATGACGACGTTTGACGAGGTCTCCGGCAATCCCGGGGCGGTTCAATACGCGCTTTGCGCTATTGCACCCTACATTCCGCCCTTACTTCCCCCACTCCCGCACATCCACAAATCTACCCTCAAGCGCCGCCACAGCAGCCATCTCAGGCGATACAAGATGCGTGCGGCCCTTGTAACCCTGGCGGCCTTCGAAGTTGCGGTTGGAGGTTGAGGCGCAGCGCTGCTCGGGCTTCAACTGGTCGGGGTTCATGCCGAGGCACATGGAACAGCCGGGCTCGCGCCACTGGAAGCCGGCGGCTGTGAAAATTTTGTCGAGGCCCTCGGCTTCGGCTTGTTCTTTCACCAGGCCTGAGCCGGGCACGATCATCGCGTAGGCGAGGCGCGACGAAA
>JANNXL010000047.1:0-6713 GCA_031409575.1 Hyphomicrobium sp. | reverse complement strand
GAGGGGGACACGTGCGGCGGTGATCGACTTTAATACCTAACTGCATCGGTTCGGCAAAGTCTCTGAAGAATGAGCATGAAGCGTGCGCTTGATATTCGTATCATTGTCGGAAGCGAGCACGGACCGTGCTCAAGCGTTTGGCGCGTGTGGTCCTCTCGCAGCGAGATCTATGTAGCGTGGGGAAACCTAGGATATGTCGAGAAGCTAAGCTTTCACTCGGAAAGGGATGGGGTTCGTATTTGCAGAAAGGCATTTACCGCAGAGCGTGGAACGCCAAAGGTGCTGCCTAACCGCGCTACAATCAAATGGCAACGCTGGGACTCACCGCCCGCAGGTCAGGGACAAGGGATTTGTGTACTGGAGGCAGCCTTCCCGACTGACTACCTATCGTCAGTGAAAAAGATGCCTGCAAAGGCTGTAACTTGGATAACTCCGGCGCCTGCCGGAATGGCAACCGTGTTGGAGATGTTTTTTACCAGAGAACCTGAAATTGAATTGCTTAAGCTCATGGGAAAAGAACGCGTTGTTACGTACACATCTTTGCCCAACGGCGAGGCATTCGTCTTGGCGCAGCGCTCTGCAACTGGCGAGAAGGATGATTTCTACGTTGATGCTTACCAGCCAAACGACGAGCCCATCATCTTTTCGGCTAGAGACGATGGTGGGACAGGAAGGCCGATTAGATTTGCAGCCTTCTCGACTCCCAAGGATGGGGACCGGATGTATGTGTGGGAGTTTGGTGGCTACAAAGGTAAAAAACCAGACTCTGCCAAGTTTGGGGTCTTCAATCGACAGACGGTTTTAGACAAGTCTGCGAAATAGGGTGCTTGTCGAGTGGAAAAACGTTTTAGCAGAATTCGCCCAAGGCTTCGACTGTAGTCGAGATATAAAGCGCGTACGCATGACGCAGAAGAAAAGTGACCAAAAATGAAATTCACACTCTCCTGGCTGAAAGATCATCTCGAGACCACGAAGCCGCTCACAGAGATCGCGGCGAAGCTGAATTCAATCGGACTCGAGGTCGAGGGTATCGACGACGCGGGCGCCAAGCTCGGCGCGTTCACGATTGCGCGCATTGTGGAAGCCAAGAAGCACCCCAACGCCGACAAGCTGCAAGTCGTGCAGGTGGAAGTGGCCAAGGGTCAGCCGCTGATGGAAGTGGTGTGCGGGGCGCCAAACGCGCGCGCTGGCATGCTCGCCGTATTCGCGCCGCTCGGCACTTACATTCCAGGCTCCAGGATCACACTGGAAAAGAAACCCGTTCGCGGCGTCGTCTCCAACGGCATGATGTGCTCAGCTGCCGAACTCGACCTCGCAGGCGACAGCGATGGCATTCTCGATCTGCCCGAAACGATGGCCGCTCATATCGGCGAGCGCTACATTGATGCGATGGGCCTCAACGATCCCGTGTTCGAGGTCAAACTTACACCCAACCGGCCCGACTGCACCGGCGTGCGCGGCATAGCCCGCGACCTCGCAGCTGCAGGTCTGGGCACGTTGAAAGACGAAACCCGCATTGCGGGCGTCGAAGGCTCCGGCCCGTGCCCGGTCGACGTGAAGCTCGAGTTCACAAATGAGACGGCGTCCGCTTGTCCGGTGTTTGCCGCTCGCGCCATCAAGGGCGTCAAAAACGGACCCTCGCCTGATTGGCTGCAAAGCCGCTTACGCGCGGTTGGTCTTCGCCCCATCAATGCACTCGTCGATGTGACCAACTTCATCAGTTTGGATCGCGGCCGCCCGCTGCACGTCTATGACGTGGCAAAACTCAAAGGCGCGGTTCATGCCCGGCTTGGCAAGGCTGGCGAAAAATTCCTTGGCCTCGATGGCAAGGAGCACACGGTTGACGAGACCATGTGCGTGATCGCCGATGACAACGGCCCACTCGGGCTTGGCGGCATCATGGGCGGCGAGGCGTCGGGCTGTTCAGACGCCACGACGCATGTGCTGATCGAAAGCGCGTGGTTTGATCCCCTGCGCACAGCCGCGACCGGCCGCAAGACCGGACTCGTGACGGACGCGCGCTATCGCTTTGAACGCGGCGTTGACCCGGCTTCCGTGTTGCCGGGCCTCGATCTCGCAACGCAGTTGATTCATAAAATCTGCGGCGGCACGCCCTCGAAATCAAAAATCGCCGGCAAATCACCGGACGCCGCGCGCACCATCGCGTTCGACTTCGGACGCGTTGCGGCCCTCGCCGGCCTCAGCCTCGATCAAGCCGATATGCGTGCCACGCTTGAGACGCTTGGCTTCACTGTCACCGGCAAGGGCAACGCCGTTCAAGTCACTGTTCCGAGCTGGCGGCCCGACGTGCATGGCCCCGCCGATCTCGTCGAAGAAATCGTGCGCATTGCCGGCATGGATCGCGTTCCCGCCACGCCCCTTCCGCGTCTCCACGGCGTGACGCAAGCCGTCTTGACCGAAAAACAAAAACGCGCACGCCGTGCCCGCCGATTGCTTGCCGGACGCGGCTTTGTCGAAGCCGTGACGTGGTCGTTCATTGCTCGCAAGGAAGCGCAGTTGTTCGGCGGCAGCGCAAACGAACTCGATCTCGCGAACCCGATTTCAACTGAACTATCGTCGATGCGGCCCGGCCTGCTGCCAGGTTTGCTCACTGCCGTCGAGCGCAACCGCAATCGCGGCACGTCAGATGTGGCGATGTTCGAACTCGGGCAGGCCTATCGCGGCGTGGCACCCAGTGATCAGATGCTGATCGCGGCTGGCGTTCGTGCGGGTACGGCCAAACTTTCCGGCAGCGGCCGCCACTGGGATGGCAAGGCCGAAGATGCCAGCGTGCTCGACGTGAAAGCCGATGCTGTTGCCGTGCTGACAAGCCTCGGCATCGACGTGACCAAGGCGCAAATCACGCGCGACGCGCCGGCCTGGTATCACCCCGGACGTTCGGGCACGTTGCGCCTGGGTCCCAAGTTGATCCTCGCGCACTTCGGCGAACTGCATCCCGAAACGCTCAGTTCGCTCGGTGTGGCCGCACCCGTCTCAGCGTTCGAAGTCTTCCTCGACGCGCTACCACCAGAGAAAAAGAAAAGCCGTGCCAAGTCTGCGCTCGTCGCCTGGGATCTATTGCCCGTGCGCCGCGACTTCGCTTTCGTGCTCGATGAGGCCGTGCCGGCTGGCGACGTTCTCAAGGCTGCGGCCGGTGCCGACAAAGCCCTGATTTCGGGCGTGACACTGTTCGACGTGTTCGAAGGCGGAAAACTCGCCGATGCCGGCAAGAAATCGCTCGCCATTGAGGTTACACTACAGCCAGCCGGCGTCACTTTAACCGACAAAGACATCGAGGCCGTCTGTGAGAAAATCATAGCAGACGTGAAAAAAACAACGGGCGGCGAAGTGCGCAGCTGACATGCTGGAAGATGGGCGTAACACCGCTGAACGTCAGTGATTTGCCTGAGGCCGTCTATTTTTTGGAGGCAATAAGCCCATGACAGTCGATCCGCGCACTTTATCTGCCTCCGAACCGCGCGTGCCCTCGATCCTGGTGCCGAAGAACCCCAACATTCCCCACATCGTGGTCGTGGGCGGCGGGGCTGGCGGACTGGAGCTGGCCACGCGGCTTGGACGAAAACTTGGCCGCAAAGGTAAAGCTGAAATAACGCTCGTCGATCGCTCGCGCACGCACATCTGGAAACCGCTGCTGCACGAAATTGCGGCAGGCAGCATGAACGTCGACAAGCACGATCTCGAATATCAGGCTCAGGGTCACTGGCACGGTTTCCGGTTTCGCTATGGCGAAATGATCGGCCTTGACCGCTTTCACAAGCGTGTGCATCTGGCCGCAACACATGACGAGGATGGTCGCGAGATCACGCCGGATCGCTGGCTTACCTATGACACCTTGGTGATTGCAATCGGCAGCGTCAGCAACGAGTTCGGCACGCCCGGAGTGCGGGAAAATGCGATCCTGCTCGATACTCCTGAACAGGCTGTCCGCTTTAATCGCCGCCTTCTGAACGCGTGCGTACGCGCCAATGCCCAGGCCGGTCCCGTGCGTCCGGGACAGTTGCATGTTGCCATCGTAGGCGCAGGGGCAACAGGCACCGAGCTTTCTGCGGAACTGCATTCCACCGCGCGCGGTGTGGTGGCCTTCGGCCTCGACAAGATCGACCCGGACAAGGACATCAAGATTACGCTTATCGAAGCGGCACCACGGATCCTCTCAGCCTTGCCGGAACGTATTTCGACGGCGACTTCGGACGTTCTCAAGAAACTGGGTGTCGAGCTGCGCACAAATTCGTTCGTGACGGCGGTATCTCCGCAAGGTGTGACGCTGAAGTCTGGCGACTTCATTCCCTCCGAACTGGTCGTTTGGGCGGCCGGCGTCAAAGGCCCCGACGTGCTTGCCAAGCTAGATGGGCTTGAGGTTGCAGGAGCTAATATGCTCGCAGTCAAACCGACATTGGAAACAACACTTGATCCCAACATTTTCGCGCTTGGCGATTGCACGTATTTGGTGCCGGAAGGCGAGAAGTCCCCAATTCCACCGCGCGCTCAGGCAGCCCACCAGCAAGCCTCGCACATCTTCAATCAGCTCAAGCGGCGTTTGGATGGCGAGCCCCTGACACCTTTCATCTATCGCGACTTTGGCTCGCTCGTCTCACTCGGTCACTATTCAACAGTTGGCAGTTTGATGGGCTTCATCGGCGGCGGCAAAATGATGATCGACGGCTTTTTCGCCAAGATGATGTACCGCTCGCTGTATAAAATGCACGAGATGGCGTTGCATGGATTCTGGAAGGTCTCGCTCGATACGCTCTCCCGCCTGCTCACGCGCCGCACCGAACCACAGGTGAAGTTGCATTAACCGAACATCGTATTTTGCCTATCTTGGCGTGCATTGTTAAACTTTCGGCCTTTTGTAGCAATTTTATTAAAGAATAAGGCGCTATCCTTTAATAACGACACCCGTTATTAAAGGATACGGAGGCAGGAATGCAACCTGAGCACGCGCCCAGACTCGGCACACTCGTCACGACCAAGACGATGGGGGAGACGGTCAACTCATATGTCCCTCAGCCACTGCCTCCCCAACCAGCACTCGATCTTGCCCGGCTGATGGGCAGGATATCAAAAGCCGAACAGGCCCTGGGTCGGCTCGACGGGGTCACGTCTATCCTTCCGTCGACGAACTTGTTCGTTTTCATGTATGTCCGCAAAGAGGCCTTGTTATCATCTCAGATTGAAGGGACCCAGTCGTCGCTTTCCGATTTGCTTATGTATGAGAACCACGAAGAAACCTTCGTACCGCTCGATGGCGTCGAAGAGGTTTCCAACTACGTCATCGCCATGAATCATGGACTGATGCGGTTAAGTGAAAATTTCCCTCTGTCACTCCGGTTGATCCGCGAAATGCACCAAAAGCTCCTGTCGCATGGCCGTGGCAGCAGCAAACAACCCGGTGACTTTCGTATCAGTCAGAACTGGATTGGCGGTTCACGGCCAGGCAACGCGCTGTTCGTGCCGCCGCCGCCCGACAGGATTGCGGACTGCCTCGGGGATCTCGAGACGTTTCTACACGATCGTACTACCTATCCCGTCCTGATTCGCGCAGCATTAGCGCATGTGCAGTTCGAAACGATCCATCCTTTCTTAGATGGCAACGGCCGGCTAGGCCGGCTTCTGGTTACGTTGATGCTGTGCGAAGAGCGGGCACTGCGCGAACCAATCCTTTATTTAAGTCTGTATCTGAAGGCGAACCGGATGAGGTATTATGAACTCCTGCAAGAAGTTCGAGAGAAGGGTGACTGGGAAGCATGGATGGAATTCTTTCTCGATGGTGTCGCAGAAACCGCCGAGCAGGGTGTTGAGACCGCTCGGCGGCTGTTGGCATTGTTCGAAGAAGATAAGGCCAAGATTAGCGGTCTAGGCCGCGCTGCAGCTTCAGCATTGAGACTGCATAGCGAGCTGCAAAGATCGCCCCTTGCAATCGTTCCGTCCGTTGCTAAACAACTGCACCTTTCTCAACCAACAATCCAAAAGTCACTCGAACAGCTGGTCAAGTTGGGTATCGTCCGCGAGGTCACAGGCAAGCGCCGGAGCAGAGTCTACGAATACAGTCGCTACCTGAGAATCCTCGATGAAGGCACCGAGCCGCTTAAGGCGTAATAGGGCCTGAGCGGCCTGCTCACGCGCCGCACCGAACCACAGGTGAAATTGCATTAATGTGAACGCTTCGGGCAGTGAGATCTTTCATGGCATCCCTCAAAACGGCTCACGCGACTGCTTTCAGCTACGCACTTCTGGTTCTGCTCGCCGGGCTGCTTATCTTGGCGGGCACGCTGTCTCAGGGTGATGCCTCCTGGCGGCGCATTGTGGGTCACTCAGCACTTGCCTTCATGGCGCCGCTGCCGCCGCTCGCCATTCTGTGGCTTGGCCGCAAGCAGGCAGTCACCGAAACTGCAGAGCGCAGTTTGGCTGGCGGCGTGATCGTGACTGTTCTGGTGCCGATTGTTATCGGGGTGCTTGCGCTCCTCAGCAGCGAACCTCTTGCAATGCTGTCCTTCCTCTACACGTTCCCCATCCAGGTTGCGCTTGGAGTGCTGACCCTCTTGATTGTTTGGGGCAAAGGCCGTTCCAGCGGGGAGTAAGATGGAGCCGGCTTACTTTTGCAGTGCACGTCCCGACTCCGCATCCGCGGAGCCGGCCGGGACGCGCTATTGGAATTTGCAGGACGTCCCGCCGCAAACGCCCACGTTCCC
>JANNXL010000046.1:0-1573 GCA_031409575.1 Hyphomicrobium sp. | reverse complement strand
GCCGCGAGCCACGACGAATTCCGGGTTGCTACGCGGTACTTGGTAGATGGTCTTGTCGACATTGATTCAGTCGTCAAAGAATTTGTGTTGACCAAGGCGGCGTTGGCTCAATGCATTGGCCTCGCCGAGGACACGTTGCAGCGCTTTTCGCGTATGAATGCTCCGAAAACACAACAGCGATTGCGTGAATTTCTCGAAGTCATCACGCGTGTCGAGCCTTGGGCCGGCGGAACGATGCAAGCCATGGGCTGGTATCGTGGCCAGAGTGTATCTGGACTGGGGGACCAAACGGCGGAGGCGCTGGTTAAGCAAGATAAGGCGGCTGTGGTGCGCGCCTACCTCGACGGTTACGCCACCGGGGCCTACGCGTGAGATACCAGGGCGTTGCCTATCGCGCCCACAATCCCAAATGGTCCTGGTCGCCCACTTCAGGAGAAGGTGCCCGTTTGCATGGTGGGCGCTTCAATCCAAAAGGAATGCCAGCCCTGTATCTGTCGCTCACGGCCGGCACGGCCGTACTTGAGGCCAGTCAGGGCTTTGGCAAACGCTTTCCGCCCCTTACACTGGTAACTTACGATCTCGACTGTTGCGACCTGCTGGATCTAACCAAACCCGCGGGACTGAAAAAGGCCAAGACGGTGCCCACGGTCCTGGGCTGTGACTGGTTGCTCTGTACAGCTCTGGGAAAAGAGGTGCCTTCGTGGGCTCTCGCTCGGCGGCTTATTGCTGGCGGGATCGCCGGCATTATCGTACCCAGTTTTGCTAAGGGTGCTCTCGGCGGCGACAAAAACTTGGTGCTGTGGACGTGGAGTGAATCGCTGCCGCATCACGTGTGCGTGTTTGATCCAGATGAGCGTTTGCCACGCAGGCCGTAGCAGGTGCAAGCCGTGACCAAGGGCCCAAACTTTAGTCGATCTCCCCCCACAAATCCGTCTCATCCGAATGCGTGATGCGGGCTTTTACAATGTCGCCAGGTTTGACGGTGCCTTCGCCGTTTAAGAATACCCCGCCATCGATTTCCGGCGCGTCCCACTTCGAGCGGCCAACCGCGCCTTCCTCGTCGACCTCATCAATTAGGACGTCGATGACCTGTCCAACTTTTTCAGCCAGCAATTCTTCGGAGACCTCCTGCTGCACCTGCATAAAGCGATGCCAGCGCTCGTCTTTCACTGCTTCGGGCACGGCCCCATCGAGTGCATTAGCCTTGGCACCTTCGACGGGTTCATATTTGAAACATCCGGCGCGGTTGATGCGGGCTTCGCGCATCCAGGCTAGCAGGAACTCGAAGTCGTCGTTGGTCTCGCCGGGGAACCCAACAATGAACGTCGAGCGCACCGCAAGGTCGGGGCAAATTTTGCGCCACGCCGCAATGCGGGCCGCGGTCTTTTCCTGATGCGCGGGCCGCCGCATGGCTTTCAGCACAGAAGGCGATGCGTGCTGAAAGGGAATGTCGAGGTACGGCAGAATTTTGCCCTCCGCCATGAGCGGGATCACGTCGTCGACGTGCGGATAAGGGTAGACATAGTGCATCCGCACCCAGGCACCGAGATCGCCCAGTGCGCGGGAGAGATCG
>JANNXL010000045.1:0-3367 GCA_031409575.1 Hyphomicrobium sp. | reverse complement strand
GCAGCAACACTAAGGTTCTATTGATCATGACGACGACGCCAAAAACCCGCACCGAAACCGATACCTTCGGCCCCATCGAGGTCGATGCCACACGCTATTGGGGCGCGCAGGCGCAACGCTCGCTCGGCAATTTCAAGATCGGCTGGGAAAAGCAACCGGCCGCCATCGTGCGCGCCCTCGGTATCGTCAAGCGCGCCGCCGCTGAAACCAACATGGCGTTTGGCAAGCTGGATCAGACCATCGGCAATGCCATCGTTGCAGCCGCGCAAGAGGTGATCGACGGGAAGCTCGACGATAACTTCCCGCTCGTCGTCTGGCAGACCGGCTCGGGCACGCAATCAAATATGAATGCCAACGAGGTGATCTCCAATCGCGCCATTGAAATGATGGGCGGTGTGATGGGTTCGAAACAACCTGTGCACCCCAACGACCACGTCAACATGGCGCAATCATCAAACGACACCTACCCGACCGCCATGCATATCGCGTGCGCCGAGCAGGTAACGCACGATCTGATGCCGGCGCTGGCACATCTGCACGCGGCGCTCAAAAAGAAATCCGCCGAGTTCGGTCACATCGTCAAAATCGGCCGCACGCACACGCAGGATGCCACACCCTTGACGCTCGGTCAGGAGTTTGGCGGCTACGCAGCACAAGTGTCGTCGGCGATCCACCGCATCAAGCAAACACTCGATGGCTTGTATGAACTGGCTCAAGGCGGCACGGCGGTAGGCACCGGACTGAACGCGCCCATCGGCTTTGCCGAAAAGGTTGCCGAGCGCATCGCGGCCATCACGCATTTGCCATTCGTCACAGCCCCCAACAAGTTCGAAGCGCTCGCCGCTCACGACGCCATGGTGTTTTCGCATGGCGCGATCAATGCTGCGGCGGCAGCGCTGTTCAAGATCGCAAACGACATCCGCTTTTTGGGCTCGGGTCCGCGCTCTGGGCTTGGAGAATTGGCATTGCCCGAAAACGAGCCGGGCTCGTCCATCATGCCGGGCAAGGTGAACCCGACGCAGTGCGAAGCGCTCACGCAGGTGTGCGTGCATATTTTCGGTAATAACGCCGCCATCACGTTTGCCGGCTCGCAGGGCCACTTCGAATTGAACGTCTACAGTCCAGTGATGGCGTATAACTTCCTGCAGTCGGTGCGATTGCTGAGTGACGCGGCGATTTCCTTCACCGGTAATTGCGTGGTTGGCATCGAAGCCCGCGAAGACAACATCAAGGCTGGCCTCGACCGCTCTTTGATGCTCGTTACAGCACTCGCCCCCAAGATCGGCTACGACAACGCCGCAAAGATCGCCAAGACAGCACACAGGAAGGGCACAACTTTGCGCGAAGAAGCCGTCGGCGGCGGCTATGTGACCGATAAAGAATTCGACGAGATCGTGCGGCCGGAGAAAATGATCGGACCGGAGTAAGGGCAGGTACGGTGCGGTTTACCTATTGTCACTGTCCTGCGGCGCAGCCGTGCGCACGAACAACCCGCCGACAGCCCAGCCGAGGATCCAGCCGGCAACGAGCCCGAGGAATGCGATGGCTGCCAACAGGGCGGTGTGGATGCCTTCCACGTCATCGGGGCTGTCAAACTTCATGCCGTCAATGATGGAGGTGGTGAGCGGTGCTGCGAACTGCGCAGCTGTGAAAACAGCCACGACAATCGCAAACACCATGGCAATCACGTAGCGCATATCTCTTGTCGCGGCCGATCCCGCGTCCCCGGTCATTTGGTTTTAGCGGCACGCACCGTGTGCGGCGGCCGCTCCGCTTTCACTTAACTTCCCAGAACCACAGTTCGCTGGCGCCTGCGTAGTTCGAATAGTAGCCTGCCCAAGAGAACCACTCCAACAGCCACTTGGCCGATGAGCGGTAGCCGTTCCAGACGTCGATGTGGTCGCCTGTCGCCTTGCCACTGTCGGATGAACGGTGCCAATAGTCCTGAATGAACAGGATGCCCGTGCGTCCGTAGATCTTGGGGTAGAATTCGGCGGCGTCAGCTCCCGATATGATCTCGCGTGGGCCAAGTCCCTCGATCTTCGCGCCAGCGATCGCGTGCGCTAAGGCCGACGCGTTTATGATGTGCATATCGCTTGAGGGGTGCACCGAGCACGTAGCCGTGCGGCCCAGTTCGGAGGGTTGAACGCCAGCACGCCGCAGGGCAACGCCCATGCGGATAGCGCACTGATTGTGAAACGTGGGGTAACCGGCTTTGACCTCTTCGCCGGCAAGATTGACGAGGTCGCGCGGGGCGAGGCATGGCGTCTGCACGCTCTCGTTGATCGGGTGACCGCGCCACAAATCGGCAAAAATAATCATTCAGCGCTCCCTGGTGCCGCGCGCCTCTTTTTGCGCAACTGGGCACAGCCAGCCAAGTATAGGGCACCCCGTGCCCGCTTGGCCAGATGGCATAACGTGAGAGCTTACCCCCATTTCCAGGTTAAATGACGACACCGAGCTTTGGCAGTAGCCACATCGTGAGGGCGTAAAGCGCCATTGTCAGGAGGCAGGTCGCGGCGAGCGCTACCCAGAAGCCGGTGCCATGACGCAGCATCGCCGGCATGACAAAGAACATGGGAAGGCTTGGCAGCACGTACCAGAACGTCGACTGCATGTGGGACGCGATACGCTCGCTATCGGCCGTGTCCCTCCAAAGCCAGATGACGGCGAGAACCGACACCAGAGGGAGTGAAGCAATCAGTCCGCCTATCCCAGGGCTGCGCCGCGCCACCTCCGACACAATGGCCACGATCAAGCCCGACAGCAGCGCTTTGACAATGAAGTATGACACGGGTGAGCCCTTAGGTTCAGGGATATGCTCCCTTAATCGTAGGCCAACGGCACCATGATGCGATAGCGGGTGCGTGTAGAAATGCGCGCTCTGCTGGCGCGTCAGTTGCGATAGGCTAATCTTGGCTTCAGCCAAACTGATCGAGCGCCGCACAGGCAGCAATTCCCATAGCGCCAGAGCCAGCGCCGACCCGAAGAAGAGGCCCATCTCGATCAGTCCGATGTTGTTTTCAATCATAACGCCGGCACCTTTGGGCAGATCGCCCGTGTTTCAAGGCGCCCACGCATAAGGCGCGACCGCTTAAGCCCGAAGCGGCGTCACAGCCACGCCGCGCGCATCCCGGCCGAGGGCCTGGAATACCGCCGCGACAATGCCTGCCGCATCAAGACCGGCCTTGGCGTACATCACGTCGGGCTTGTCATGATCGATGAATACGTCGGGCAGGACCAAAGGCTTCACTTTGAGGCCGGTTGAGAACAGGTTCGCTTCTGCAAGGTATTGCAGAACGTGGCTGCCGAAACCGCCCACGCTGCCTTCTTCAACCGTCACCAGAACCTCGTGGTTCTGCGCGAG
>JANNXL010000044.1:0-5267 GCA_031409575.1 Hyphomicrobium sp. | reverse complement strand
GGCCGAAGCCATCGGCGGGCGTGTGGCAACGGGTAAAACGGCTGAAATCGGTGTGCTGACGGTCTCGAAGACTAAGGCGGGACTTAGCGATGCGTTACTGCAAGGTGTGCCCGATCCGCTCAGGGTCTTGCAGTGGCATGGAGCGGAGGTGACCGGCCTTCCCGACAAGGCAACCGTGCTGGCGCGTTCTGAAGCGTGCGCGATCCAGGCGTTTCGCTATGGCGGCCGCGCCTATGGCCTGCAGTGTCACGTCGAAACAACGCACGAGACCGTCGCCGATTGGGCGGCCCTGCCCGCGTATGCGATCTCTCTTGAAGAGGCGATGGGTAAGGGAACAATTCGCAGGATCGGAGCAGAAGTTGCAGATTCTCTGCCACAGTTTAACGCGACGGGCCGGCTTTTGTATGACAACTTACGCGCGCTGAGTGCGCCAAGATGAAGAACATCTGGGGCCCCCAATAGCCGGCGTGGCGACTTCCAAGGTATCAAGGCAGTGGACTGTTGTCCCCGCTGACGGCCGAAGGATTTCGTCCAATTCGGGTCACGAGCATCGATTGAGGCGCAATCAACCGCGGTCCCTACGCTGTGCGCCGAAATCCGCTGAACTCTCAATAGGTGTCAACTTATCCTCAACTTCGAGCGTGTGAAGATACGGCGCCAATGGTGAGTGAGGGCCACTTCCGGACGATGACCGATCGGGTGTGGCGGGCCTTGCCTTATCGTTTCTCCCAGCCAGCCATCATGACGCGATAATTGGCGGCATCGAAAGGACGAACTCTGTACCGGGCGCTCGGGAGTGAACGGCAAGCGTTGCATTCACCTGCTTGGCGAACGCTGTAACGATGCGCATTCCCAGTCCCTTCGCTTTGTACATATCGAAGTCTGGAGGCAGGCCCGCGCCTTCATCGCGCACGGAAATGACTATCGACTCATCGGTGTGGCGATCGACTTTGATCCAAATCTTCCCACCGGTCTCATCCTTGTATGCGTACTTGGCGGCGTTGGTGATCAACTCATTGACGATCAATGCGATGGAAATAGCCCGGTCGGTAGGAACAAGAATTCCGTCAACGGCATCGGTGATGACTTCGCAGTTGGCAACGCTTTCATCCAGATCTTTGCAGATGGCTTCGATGTACTGACCGATGTCCATCCGCTCCTGGTGAGACCCGTAGCTCAGTTGATCATGCGCCCTTCCAATTGCCGCAACGCGATTGGCAGCCTCATTCAAATAGCCTGTTAGTTCAGGGTTCCCGATATCGCGCGCCTGCAAGTTGAGCAAACTCGCGACGATCGCGAGGCTATTCTTGACGCGGTGGTTCATCTCCTTAAGCAGAAACTGATGTTTCTCGAGCGCAGCATTGATCTTTTGCTGGTGCCGCTCGCGCTCAATGGCCATTCCCAAAATGTTTGCCGCGCCCTGGAGAAACGCTAAGTCATGTTCCAGAAATTCATCGTCCGAGCGGCTGTCGACCTCAAGCACGCCAAACGGTTTTCCCTCGCCTTGAAGGATGACGTTCATGGCGCGCCGGATGCCGTGCTTTTCTAACAGTTCCGAGGTTCGGAAACGTTCTTCGTTCTCAAGATGGTTCGAAATCACAGGCTTGCCGGTCCGTAATGCAAATCCGGCAGGTGATTCGAGGTCGGCGCCAACACTAGCAATGCCAACAACGTCCGCGTTCCATCCTACGCCTGCGCGAACCAACAGGCGATTGCTGGAAGGAATGTGTTCCAGTATTTTGCAGAATTCGACGTCCAGGCCCGCTGCGGCCAACCGTGCTGTTTCGTTAAGTAACTGATCAAAGGAGGCGCCTTGCAGCGCGGTCACGCCAAGTTCTGCGAGGAGTTCCTGTTGCCGGATGCGAACTTGCAATGCACGGATGCCCGTCTCGGGACTATCCCCGGATGGGTTGGGTTCGATAAATGGCGTGTCGCTGTTACTGGTAACGCCCATAGGGTCAATCCTTGATTGAGGCGAAATGGGCAACTGTCAAACTGGTATTCCAACGATAACGTCCGTGCTTCCACGGTTGGAGTATATCCCACGGTTCCCGAACATCCCATAGAGCAACTGAAACGCTTGGAGGGGGCGATTAACCAAAGGACAGCAAAGGCACCGCATCTCACTATCGCGCAACCACCAGTTCAACTGACGCACTGCGGCCGTCTGAATGCGGGCCAACTCTTTCAGAGGCGACCTTCAGGTGTCTTGCCGGCTTCGGACTTGCCATCTCAAGGGTCGAGATGCCTTGCCCGTATATCGCCGCAGACCCTGCCGTCGCGTTTTTACACGACCAAGTCCCAAAGCTGACATTGCTTGGCAAGAGTTTCAGACGATGACTGCAGCAGCGCGCGCCAGTCGCTGCTGCTGTTGGATCCGCGACAGGTCTCTAAAATTATAGACGCCGGCCGAACGACGACGAACAGTACGCCGCTCCGCGCCGTTCAGGCAACGCGGACAGGCGTGAGTGGACGCCCGACAACCGCGCCGCAGTTGAAAAAAATGTCAGCGCCGGGGATCGGAAATCGCCCAAGGACCTCGAGTCCGTCGAGCCAACCACGCCTAGTCTTTTAAAAGTGTCTCAAAGCGCGGCACGCCGCTTCTGCAATCGTCGGTCAGTGTCGCTTGATTGCTCTTCAGGCAGTCATAAATTCTGCCTCCACCAGCCGGCACCTTTGAGCAATACTGGAGAATGTCGCTACTGCACGTCTTGGCCATCGCCTGCAGCTCTTTCATGCGATTTCCTAGATTGCCCGAGGCTATGTATGCCGTCATCCGGCAGCGCGGCGAGATTTTGTCTTCGTAAGCGATCAGGCAGGCAATCCCTCGATCACCACCGGCGGAGACCTGCGCACAATATTTCAGAAGATCGCTGGTGCAGTCGGCGGCTAGGGTGGCCTGCTGAGCTTTTGCGGGAGACGGCAAATTCGCCGTGAGAACGAGAGATAAAATAGCCAAGCACACCTGCATGAGTGTCGAAGTCTTTTGCATTTCTTTACTCCGTTGCGCTGAAGAAAAACTTCGAGTTGAGAACGGTCCTAACTCTATTCTTTATTGAATTCAGAAGGCCGCGAGCCGGGATCGAAGGGAGTGGGATCCTCATCGACGCCACCTATTGGGTCCGATTGGTTTGGGTCGGCCCATTCGGGTCTGGCGGAGTCATCGTCCGTGCTCAGATCGTCCTGCGGTTGCGGATCGGCAGCAACAGGCGGATCGGCCTTTTCTGCTAGAGCACCGCCAACTGAAGGCACATTTATCAAAAAGACGAGAGCAAGCAGCGCCAAACAGAACAACACGGTTGCCGGAGTCTTTTTCATATTTCTACTCCAGCATACCAAACACACACGTTTCGCTGCTTCTATGCACACACGCAGTGACTGATGACCCGCCCCAGATGCCCTCTCAAAATCCAACGGACGCCTTAACTTCAGGCCCCGAGTAGCCGGTTTGGACCGTTTCGCTCAAAAGATCGCCGCGGTGTTCGAGCTTGTTGTCCACATAGTGGTAGCCCACACCAACTGCGAATGAGTTATTGAACCAATATTTGAGCATGACGTCTGCGGCCACGTAGTGGCCTTTGTAATCGCCCACAGTGCCTCCAATTCCATCAACGGACCCCTCGATCGCCAAGTGATCATTGAAGGCGTATGTGCCATAAACCCCAAGCGTCGGAATTATTCCAGTAGAGCCAACTCGCTCCGGCCCCACCGTAAGCTGTTTACCGCCCAACCGTGCGGCGCCCTGCAATGAGGCGTCAGAATCAATCACATTGATGCCCAGCCGCGCTCCGAGTTCTGCATCGGGGGTTTTCACGAACGAGTAGCCTACGAAGCCCGAGTAGGTCTTGGTTTCCAACGAACTGTTGAGCTGATAGCCCTTGGGAATGCTGATGCGGCCAAAATCGAGCGTTGAGCTGTTGCCGCGATGGCCATCGGTTTCAACCGAGTTATAGGCAAAGTCAAAACGCCAATGATCGGCGAAGCGCCAGTGCAACGCGAGAGATGGCGAGGTGTTTTGGTCATCGAGACCGAGTCTCGAAAGATCATAGGTCCCTCCAGCACCTCCTGAAGTGGTTGCGCCGAGATCGCCGTCCAAATTCTGAAAGACCGCACCGGCGTCGAAAACCCAAGTACTCGTCAGGGACGGGTTGGAGGTGACTTCTGCCGCGGAAACCGACGGCGCCGTCGCTGCGGCGACGAGCAACGATGCAAACGCGGCACCAAAAGTCGAGATGGTTATGCTTCCCACGTCCTTCCCCTTATTCACGTCCAGCTCTCAGGTGCTTCCGCCGGCTGAGTTCGTTTTCCCCTCAGTTGGGCGGAAATCCTCAATCTGCAGTCCATCCATTGCTGCGGATTAGGCGCATTGTCAAACTTGCAAGCGCCCACTTCAATTGCAGACACGCACACCGTTAGCCGGTGCAATGTCGATCGTATGCTCAACATCCGCTGCCGAATCTCAGAGATAGCCCCTCTACGTTTTAATAAGCACGATTAAGCCATCCAAAAGATATGCATTTTCCGCCAAGACTGGCGGGGCGTTGGAAACTCTCCGCTTGGCCCGCGAGTGGTCTTTCGCCCCGCGCCATTCCGTTGAACTGCTCCGGCGTCAACATGATGGGGAAAAATACGGGCTCAGCCGCATCCGCTGGATCAGTCTGGCTAAAAAAACAAACGCCGAGCCGTGGTAGATTTGCATAGCGGCCCCAATGCCCCATAGGCGCTGCGCCAGCCCCCGCCTTACCTAGAGTGACCAAAGCTACAGATCTAGTTTGACAGCGGGTATGCCTTCAATACACGGCTCGTTCTACCGCAAGGGAGCGGACGGGGGGTTGATCGTTCGGCTGCTGCGGTCCGTTGCAGACACGAGAGGAATTCATGATGACCATAGAGCTGACCCGGCTGTTTTTTCTTTTGTTCGCAGTAGCGGCAGCGCTTGCCCTGTTTGCCGGATCTATTTTTCTGATGGAGTACGGACGGCGACTGGGTCTGCGCCGTTTGTCAGAGGAAGGCAGCACAGCGATGGTCGGGCTGAATGCCGTCGAGAGCGCTGTATTTGCTTTGATGGGTCTACTCTTGGCTTTCACGCTGTCCGGCGCCCTTCAGAGATTTGACGAGAGACGACAGCTTATCCTGCAAGAGGCAAATTCCATCGGTACAGCGTATGACCGCCTCGGCTTACTCGACGAGCAGGACAAAATTGAGCTGAGGGGACAGTTAAAGGCTTATCTAGGTGAGCGATTGCGGCTCTACCAATTGCCGATTGA
>JANNXL010000043.1:0-3444 GCA_031409575.1 Hyphomicrobium sp. | reverse complement strand
CGCTTCTCAAAGAACTTGCCCCGACGCTTCTCAACGCTGGCAGAAAACAATCATGCCCAAACTAAAACCCGATACTCAGCGAGCGCGCCGCGAGCACATACTGGATGCGGCCGAGCAGTGCTTTGCGCGCGAAGGCTTTCACGCATCGACCATGCAGGACATCTGTAAGGAAGCAGCCGTCAGCCCCGGGGCGCTCTACGTCTACTTTACCTCGAAGGAAGCCTTGATCGAAGGCATATGCGAGCGCGACCGCAACGAATTTCAGGCGCGCTTCTCAGACCTGACCTCGGCTCCTGATTTTTTCGAGGCCCTGCGCGCCATCGGCGAGCAATATTTCGTCGAGGAACCGGCCCACAAACGCCTGATGTGCATCGAGATCGGAATGGAGAGCACGCGCAACGCCCGGGTTGGCGCGATCTTCCGGTCGGTCGATGATTTTGTGCGCGACAGTTTCCAAGACCTTTTTCAGCGCTTGAAAGATGACGGCCGCATCGCCCCCACACTCGACATTCCGACGCTTGCCAAGGCGTTCTGCATCGTCGGCGATGGCATGTTCTGGCGGCGCGCGGTTGATCCCGCGTTTGACGGCAAAGTTATGATCCCCGCCATGGTCGCCCTCGTAAGACAACTATTAAACCCCATCGAACCGCCGGCGCCGTCCGAAGCGGCAAACACCAACGCCGCTCAGGTGAAATCATGACCTTAAAGAAAACCGCACTCTGGGTGGCCGCCGCCGCAGTCCTCGGCTTTGGTACTTACAAGAGCGGGCTTGTCACCAAGATCGAAGACGCAGCTCACGCACCGGCAGCCGCGCCATCCGAGAGCACGGTCAAAGCGCCAGCTGTCAGCGTGGTTCGGCTTACGCAATCGGATTTTGCCGAAACGGTTCTCGTAACTGGGTCGCTCGTGCCGCGCGAGGAAATCATGGTGGCGCCCGAAGTCGAAGGCCTGAAGGTCATGCAAATAAACGTCGACCAAGGCGACCGGGTAAGAAAGGGCGACGTTTTAGCCGTTCTGGTTTCTGAGACACTCGATGCGCAGATGGCCCAGAACGATGCCAGCCTGGCGCGCAATGCGGCTGTAACGGCGCAAGCGAAAAGCCAGATCGTAGAAGCCGAGGCGCGCCTCAAGGAAGCCAAGAACGCCCTCGAGCGGGCACGCCCGCTGAACAAGGAAGGCTATCTTTCCGGCAGCACATTTGACCAGCGTGAATCCGCTGCGAACACGGCGGCAGCCCAATTGGTCGCCGCCCGCGACGGCCTGAAATCAGCCGAAGCGGGCAAACGCGAAGTCGAAGCCCAGCGCCGTGAGCTGAGCTTTCGCCGCGACAATGCCGAAGTGAAGGCGCCCGCCAACGGCCTCGTCTCACGGCGCGGCGCACGGCTCGGCGCGATTGCGACGGGTGCGACGGCAACTGCCGGTGAACCGATGTTCCGGATCATCCAGGACGGCGAGATAGAACTCGACGCAGAAGTCACGGAAGCACAGATTCCGAAACTCCGGACTGGCCAGGTGGCAACCATAAAACTCGCCGGCGGCGTCGAAGCCACAGGCAAACTGCGGCTCATCTCGCCGGAGATCGATCCGGCGACACGCCTTGGCCGCGTGCGCATTTTCCTTGGCGATAACCCTGCCCTGAAAGTCGGCGCATTCGGCAGCGGCATCATTCAAACAGCAACGAGCCACGGCCTTTCGTTGCCCGTTACCGCGGTCAGCACGGCGGATGGCGAGAGCACGGTGCTGGCGGTGAGCGGCGATAAGGTTCAGCGCCGCGTCGTCACAACCGGATTGTCTGTTGCAGGTTTCGTCGAAATCAAGAGCGGCCTATCGGACGGTGATACGGTGATTGCGCGTGCCGGATCGTTCCTGCGCGACGGCGACACGGTGCGGCCCATCCTGGAGGAGAAGGCCGCGCCCGCAGGTACGGCAAACTCAGGTGCCATCAGCACCGGCACGGTGAGCGAAATCCAATGAGTTCGAAGATCAACTTCTCGGCGTTTTCGATCCGCAACCCAGTTCCCTCGATCCTGCTGTTTGCAGTGTTGTGCCTGCTCGGCCTGATGAGCTTCATGAAACTGCCGGTCACCCGCTTCCCCAACATTGACGTGCCGATCGTATCGGTTAGCATTTCGCAATCGGGTGCCGCACCTGCCGAGCTTGAAACGCAGGTGACGAAGATTGTTGAAGACGCGGTCGCCAACATCACGGGTGCCAAGCACGTGATGTCGACACTGACGGACGGGCTCTCAACCACGGCCATCGAGTTCCGGCTTGAGATCGATACCGACCGCGCGTTGAATGATGTGAAAGACGCCATAGAGAAAGTGCGCCAGGATTTGCCGCGCACCATCGACGAGCCAGTTGTCGAGCGCATCGACGTCGAAGGCCAGGCAATTCTCGCCTTTGCGGCCAAGGCACCCGGCATGACGCTGGAAGCGCTGTCGTGGCATGTCGACGATGTGATCAAGCGCAGTTTGCAAGGCCTGAAAGGCGTCGGCCGGGTTGAACGCTACGGCGGCGTTTCGCGTGAAATCCGCATTCTGCTCAATCCAGACCGGCTGCTGGCACTTGGCGTCACCGCCGCCGAAGTCAGCCGTCAGGTGCGAGCGACCAACGTCGATGTCGGCTCGGGACGCGGCGAAGTGGGCGGACAGGAACAGGCGATCCGCATTCTCGCCGGAGCGCGCAAGGTCGAAGACCTGGCCGAAACAAAAATTCTTATTCCTGGCGGGCGCGATGTCCGGCTTAAAGAGCTCGGCCGCGTGATCGATGACGCGACTGAGCCTCGCTCTTTTGCAACGCTCAACTCAGAACCCGTCGTCTCATTCTCAATTTTCCGGTCAAAGGGCTCGAGCGAAATTTCCGTCGCCGAGGTGGTGGAAAAGAGGCTCGCAGAACTTTCAGCCGAATATCCGGAAATCGCACTTAACAAGATAGATGACGCCGTCGCCTATACGGCGGGCAACTACGAAGCCGCCATGATCGGTTTGCTAGAGGGCGCCGCACTCGCGATTCTCACTGTGTTTGTGTTCTTGCGCAACGTGCGCGCCACACTCATCACAGCGATCGCCCTGCCCTTGTCGGTTATCCCGACGTTCTGGGCCATGAGCATGCTGGGCTTCTCCCTCAACCTCGTCAGTCTACTCGGTATCACGCTGGTGACCGGCATCCTCGTCGATGACGCCATCGTCGAAATTGAGAATATCGTGCGCCATATGCGCATGGGGAAATCACCCTACCGCGCGTCCATGGAAGCCGCCGACGAAATCGGCCTCGCCGTGATCGCCATCACATTCACCATCGTTGCGATATTTGCGCCCGTATCGTTCATGGCTGGCATTGCCGGTCAATACTTCAAACAGTTCGGCCTCGTGGTTGCGGCCGCTGTGCTGTTCTCGCTTTTGGTCGCGCGCCTCATCACACCCATGATGGCAGCGTATCTGA
>JANNXL010000042.1:0-14795 GCA_031409575.1 Hyphomicrobium sp. | reverse complement strand
TAGTAATGCCGCCTCACCTCTGCCGTATCCACGGCATCAGCGCCCCATTGGGGCAAGGTGGCACGCGCCCGTAGCTCAGCTGGATAGAGCATCAGACTACGAATCTGAGGGTCGGACGTTCGAATCGTTCCGGGCGCGCCAACCGGCCTTTCGGGCCGCAGCATATCATCACTCAAATTGTGTTCTGGGCGAAAGCCGACGTCAAAGTCGGCTATTCGCCAGGCAGCGGCGGTTCGAGCGAGTTCGGCGTTGGTCCGCTCAGGGCCAGGTGAAGACATGCCGTGCCGGTATCGACGTTGAAGCGGCCAGCAAAGAAAATTACTATGATAACGGTGCCCGCCTTGGAAAGTGACGCCACCATGAGCCTCGCAATTAGTGCAGCGATTGAAACAGATGCATCGCGAGTCATCGATGTTGTCTCAGAGGCTTTTCTCAACGATCCAACGTGGTCTTGGGCATTTCCCGATCCGGCAGCTAGAAGGAACTGGTGGACGTTCTGCATACAGCAAGCACTTCGCTATCCCTGGACATTCAAGACCGAAGGATACGAGACGGTGTCCGTTTGGATTCCCCCGGACGGGACCGAACTTTCGCATGAGGCAGAACTGGAAGTGCCCGGCCGGCTAGCCGACCTCGTGGGTTCCCGGGCAGCGGAGGTTGGTGAACTGTTAGACCGGTTCGGTCGCGCCCATCCGAGACATGAACCGCACTACTATCTGAGCCTTCTGGGGACCAAGAGCGAGTACAGAGGACGGGGCTTTGGTATCGCGCTTCTTGAGGAGAACCTGACCCGGATCGACGCCGAACATATGCCGGCCTATCTGGAGTCCAGCAATCCAAACAACAATCACAGATATGAGGGCGTTGGGTTTGTCGCCGTAACAACTTTTCAGGCGCCGGGCAATGGACCGGCCGTAACAGGAATGTGGCGAAACAAACGATGACATGCTCATCCGTGGGCTCGGCCGATTGCGAACGGACCAACGCTTAGAATGTCGCCTGTGGGTCAGGAGCCACACCGACGGACGCGGACAAGACCGAACGCGTGATGACCGTGATGCTCGCCGACGAGTATTGATCCATGTCTATAACCTCGCTTCACACTTTGGAGTGGGATCACGCCCGCTCAGAAATTGAAACTGCAAACGTCCGCGCAAGTACTACAATCAAACCCCACTAAAAATGGGGGGATTACCCGAGCTGCAAGCGTTTGTCGAGCACGCCCGCACGCGCCTCTGGGAGCGCGAGCCAGACGTCCGCATTCTTTTATAACTAGGGTCAATCGGACGTTGTTAAACCAATTATGGTCACCATCAAGTGTCCTCCGTCGGCAATCTGTAAAAAATACTCGACTAAGTGGAAATAGTTTATTTATTCTTTAGTCATATTGCAGCGCTATGCTGCTTCTTTAAAAATAATAATTTGAGATTGTTTGGTGCAATGTTCGACGTTGCGTTTCGTGAACTCACAGATTGGAAGTACAGCGCCGTTGACTGCGGCGTCGGATTGGCATTTCTGCGATCCACGGCTGCATTGTATGGATTGGATGGGATGAGCTATCTTGGGCTTAATATTCCCAATCGGAGCAGCGGACCACACTTCGTCCATCTGATGTGTTCCGATACCGCTCTGCTCCAGAATGTCACATCAGCTCCTCTGAATATTGAACGAACGCCAAAGGAAACGCTCAGCCCCCAGCTTGATTGGTTGAAGACCTTTTTTGTGGACTCTAAGGCGACGCCAGGACTTACGAAGGTAATTGATGGGGGACATTCGACACTTATTGCACCGAAAGCCCTGCGATCGGAGGTTGCTGTCGTCGGCTTTAGGTTTGTCAACGAGAGGACAGAGAACAACCCGCCTGACGGCGTTCTGATGCGCGAGTGGACAATTCTTGCCAACTACTTCCACTGCCACATGTTGCGCATCAACGGCATTAATGCAGACAATGAGCTCATCATTTCTGCGCGAGAACTCGACTGTTTGCGCTGGACAGCGGCCGGGAAGTCAGCTTGGGAAGCAAGCGTAATATTAGGAATTAGCGAGCGAACGGTCAGGTTCCATTTGAATGCAGCGCGTGAAAAACTAAACAGCGCGACGACGGCCCAGGCCGTGGCGAAGGCAATCTCGCAGAATATCATTTCAATCTGAGAATGAACCGCATTTGACTGGTCTCCAGGTCAACACTGGCGTTTACGCCAGTGTTGTAACATCAGTTTTTCCAGTATCTTCTTACTATCGCCGTGTCGTCCAGAGTCTTCTTTGGACGGTATCGTTTGCCTATTCTGGAATGAAGATGTTGAGGAGGGCTACGCATTATGACTGTATTGACATCGATTTCACAGTATCAGCAGCGCCTGAACACAATTAGCTCTGCAATTCTTGGATTTTTTTCGCAACATGGCGGCCAAGCGCGGACTCAGGTTACTGAAAGAAACGTCCAGCGGGCACTCTCAGCAGTCGAATCTCTGCTGGCGAAGTACCCATATTCCTCCGTCAAGCGTGGATCAGACTGGATTACGGTACTTCCGGCGTGCGATGATGGCTTCTCTGTCTCGTTGATGGCCGACGCCGGCCGTCTGACTGTTGCTCTCGCAGACTGGTACGATGATTTCGAATCGTTGCCAGCCGCACTGCACCTCATGGAGCTAGCACTCAAAGGTGACATTCGTGTTCGCGTCGATTCAATAGGAGGAAGTCCGATCCGGTGGACGGTGGAGCAATGCAATTTCGCTGGAGAATGGTCCGAGCTTGGGGCCATGTTCGCCAACAGAGGATGCCCAACAATGGAGAACCACCACTTTCTGCAAAACTCCCCCGCAGCGTGACGCACAGTAATAATGGCAGCACGTTTCTATGGAATTCGTCGAGCCGGGCGGGTCAATGCTCTCGAAACGAGCGAGCGAGGCTGTCGTGCACCGGGCGCAATATATATTCCATAAACGTGCGCTCTCCCGTCTTGATGAAAAGATCGGCAGGCATTCCCGGCATTGGACGAAAGTCGGGAAGGTTCGCCAAGGCGTCCTTTTTGTCCAGACTAACGCGAATGACAAACGACTGGCGCCCACCACCGTTCAATTCCTGTGCGGAGCGCATCTCAGTGTCCTTGACTGTATCAGCCGAGAGATAAGCGACAGTGCCTTTGATCATCGGCGTTGTCCGCTGATTAAGTGAAGTGAGCCGGACGAGTGCCGACTGGCCCTCAACAACATGGTTGATATCGTTTGGGTTGACCCGTGCCTCAATGAGCAACTCATCATTGACGGGGAGCATCTCCAGAATGACTGCGCCGGGCGAAAGGACGCCGCCTGTCGTGTGGTAGTTCATTTTGACAACGATCCCCGGGACAGGGGCGCGCACGTCCGTTCTGTTGACGATATCTTCAGCTGCGCGAATCTGCTCTTCAACGTCGTCGATTTCGCTCTCCGTCTGACGCAACTCCTCGCCTACCTTCTGCAGATTGGTAGATTTGACCTGAACGATCTCTTGCATGGCGCGGCCAACTCTGGCTCTTGCATCGGCGATCCGGCCGGTCAATTCACCGGCATCCCCCAATGTGCCCGCTTGAGCGCGCCGAAGGCTGAGAAGGTCGGACTTACGCACAAGGCCTTGATCGATGAGCGCCATCTTGCCCTCAATCTCGTCGTTGAACAATGTCACGCGCGTTCGTGCAGCTAATTCCAGAGCTCGAAACCCTCCAATGCTTTCCTCAATTGATGCAATTTCCCGGCGCAGCACTTCCTGATCTCCGTCGCTTTTAACGCGCCTTGCCGCCAACTCGGCTTGCTGTCGATTGAAGATGAGTGCGATTTCCGGACCTTTCCCTAGCCCTGCCAGCTTGGGCGGCATGACGAGCAGGTCCTTGCCGTGAAGTTCAGCGTCAAGCCCGGCTTGCAGAAGAAGTAGACGGTGGTGCCGCAGATTGAGCCGGCGTAAGCGCGCGCGTGCCGCAGTATCATCAATCCGAATAAGCGTTTGTCCGGCATCGACCAGCTGGCCTTCGCGCACGAGAACGCTGTGCACGATCCCACCCTCAAGGTGCTGGATCTGCTTGTTCTGACCCGTCACCACGAAAGTGCCCGATGCGACAACTGCACCATCGAGAGGCGCAACGGCGGCCCACGTACCAAAGCCCAAACCACCGATCAACAGTATGGAAAAGCCCAAGACTGCCGGCCAGCGAAACCCCCGGGAGACACCTCGATGCCATTCGTCAACTGCCGGACAATCATTCAGCATTCTCATTTCCTTTGCTGGACGGATAGCTCAATCGCATCAAGCATTACATACATTACGTGACTTCACGCCTTCGACGATCGCGGCTTCAGACCGCGTAGCATCGGTCGCCCGCATCAGCTTGCCCAGTACTTCCGCAGGCGGGCCGAACCCGTCGAGCTTGCCGTTTCTTAAGATCAATAATTTGTCGACAATCCCAAGGATCGCCGGCCGCTGGGTGATGACCACACAGGTGACATTGCGCGATTTCGCGCGTTTGATTGTATCAGTCAGCGCCTGCTCGCCAAGGGCGTCGAGATTGGAATTGGGCTCGTCGAGAACGACGACCGACGGCTCACCGAAAAATGCCCGCGCCAGAGCGATGCGCTGCTTTTGGCCACCCGACAACGGCGATCCGCTTTTTTCCAGTACGGTCTCATAGCCGTTCGGCAACTGTGCGATCATATCATGCACACCAGCGATAGACGCGGCCTCAAAGATTTTAGAATCGGGCAGATCGCTTCGCATCCTGCAGACATTTGCGCGGATAGTGCCCGGGAAGAGTTCGACTTCCTGAGGAAGAAAGCCAGTGAACGCGCCAAACTGGCGGCGATCCCAGTTGCGAAGTTCCGTTCCATCAAGACGGACTTTGCCGGCCGTCGGATAGAGGCAGCCCACAAGAATGCGCGCGAGCGTCGACTTGCCCGATCCGGACGGGCCGATAATGGCGACCGTCTCGCCTGGCTGAATTTCGAAGCTGACGCCGTTTAGTACCGGCTCCTTGCTGCCCGGCGGGATGTAAAGCAATCGATCGGCGGTCAGGCGACCGCATGGGCGTGGTAAGAGAAGCCGTTTCTTCTCGGACTGGATTCCAGTGACAGCTGAAGAGACGCGCGCATAGGCCGCTCTTGCCTGAACGACAGTGCGCCATCCTTCGATCAGCCCCTCCAATGGCTGCAGCGCTCTGCCGGCGATGATCGAGGCGGCGATCATCATGCCACCCGTGATCTCACCGGCCAGCGCCAGACGTGCGCCCCACCCAAGAATCAGAACTTGCGTCAAGAGACGGGCGAGCTTCGAAGCGCCGCTTATCCAGTAGTTACGATCCTGCGCCTCGCCATGTGCATTCAGCGCTTGTGCCTGATCTCGACCCCATTGCAGAATACTTTCGTTGAGCATCCCCATGGCGTGGATGACCTGCGAATTGCGGGCCAAAGCTTCGGCATGAGCGTCGGCGCGCGCCGAGAATCCTGCGGCGGCCGACAAGGGTCGCGCGGCCGCACGTTGATTGAAGATAGCAATGGCCACCAGGACGGCGCCAGACCCCAAAACGATGAACCCCAATTGCGGATGGACAAGGAAAATGACACCGAAATACAGCGGCGAAAGCGGCGCATCGAACAAGAGCAGCATTGTTGGGCCGGCAATGAAACTCTTGAGCTGGTGCAGACTTCGCATCGATTGCACGTTTCCGCCGTCCCCGGATGGTGCGCCGGTCACCACACTCGCCAGCACGGCACCTCCGAGCGTCGTCTCCAGTTCGGTTGCAATTCGCCCGAGAACTTGACGCCGCAGGATGTCGAGAAGCGACAACACGGTGAGAAGACCGACGGCCAGGGCGGAGAGCATGAGCAACGTATCGAGGCTTCGGCTGGTCAATACCCGGTCCGAAATCTGGAATAGGTAGATGGGCATTGTCAGCATCAAAATATTGACGAAGACCGAGAAGAGCCCGACAGTTTGAAATCCGGTGCGCGCCGATTTGCGCCACTCGGCAAAGAGATCGCGCTTGTCACCATTACTTCGTCCGCCGTTGTGCGGCCGCATCAGTGAGGTCGCATGCGCCACTCCGGCGGCAGCGAGCATTTTTAGCTTCGCCGTTGCAGATTGCACGGATTGCTGCCGGTCATCATCTATAATGTCGCCGCCTGGCGTTCGAAGTTCGCGCAGCCGCATTTCTGCTACCCCACTCCAAGGTTCCAGTTACATTGTTTCCAGACCCTGATTTCTAGATTAGGCCGTGCAGGCTGTTGTGATCCAGAGCTTCAGTCACATGCGCAGCAATCTGCGTGACATGGTCTCCAGTTCCAACACTGGAGTCCGCCGCTGGCTCGACTGTGTCTGCCGACAACACTTTGTCGACAACACCCGCAAATCCGCCGCCGGTCAGTGGAGCGAAAGCAGCCGCGGCAACAAAAGAAGTGGCAGCGTCAGCGTCGCTCTGCGGCATGGCCTCGGGGGCCGCAGACTGAAGCGACAAGCCATATGTTGTGTACGACCCGCCAGAATAGGTCGTGTCGCCGCTTGCCGCTTTTGAACTTGCTTCGCTACCGAAAGTCAGAAGTCCTCCTACGGTGCCAGTCGCCACTGACAAGGCATTGTCCGCGGCTGAAAGAAAGTTGGCCGTAACGCCGTCCGAAGTCGATTCTGTCAGGCCGGCAATATCGCCAGCCGTGTCGCGCAGCGTGCCAATTGCCGAAACACTAAGAGAAGCGGGCGCGAGCGACAGGCCGAGTCCGGCACCGGCGATCGCAAGACTGGCGGCTATTTGGAAATCGCCCGTATCCGCGCCAATCGACATGCTAGGTCTCAGATCCGTCAGATCCAGACCGGATGGAAAATTTAAACCGCTATCGAGATCGAGTGATGTGTTCGCACTGAGGTCCGCCACAGTGGCGCGCTGCCCAGCGTCCGTGAGATCGCTGATTCGAACGTCGATGCCCAAGTCTGCGAGTGTGCCGAGGATGCTTCCAACAGGCTCCGACGCACCGTTACCGAGAGACAGGTCCATCGCGATGACGGATATTGGGTTGCTAGTCCAGAGAGACAAACTGAGGTCAGTCGAGAGATCGAGCCCATGATCGAAAGTAAGGGCTAGATTTGCTGTAATGATTTCGCCAACGGTGGCTTTGAGGCCGGTGCCCGCCACACCTGCGAGCGCGGAGTTAAAGCCGGTATCCGTCAGGCCGCCGACCCCGACATCCAAACCAACAAAAGTGATTGGTGTCAAAACCCCGATTGAAATCGTAAGCTCATCGGCGAAATTGACACTGAGGTCGGAACCGATCAGCCCGCCCAGTCCCAAGTGTGCGGTGATCAAGCCATCGTCGCCGCCGAGTTCGACACTAATATCGACAACGCCTTCGCTACCACTGTTGGGGCTGCCAGGCTGTTCGACGGTAACTGGAATTTCCGTAACCGTTACGACACCTACGGGCGTGCCATCAGCTGGCGAGGCAGGCACGCTCTTTCCAGCATCCGGATCGACTGCGGAACCGGCCACGTGGCCAACCAGAATATCATAATTCGGGGACGCAGCTATACTCTCCCCCGGACCTTCGGCCGTTGGCTGAGACGTGGTGCCCTCAAGCTGTGTTACTTGATTGGCGACGCCCAGAGCGGCGCGTTCTGAGTCTGGCGTGCCGGGGGATTGGGAAGCCGACTCGCCGGTCCCCTCAGTGAGCTTGGTTGATCCCTGGGCAGTGCCTGACCGATGCTCTAAACTTTGGCCGCTTTGGGCAAACTGATCCCGGGTAGCATCGTCTGGACTAAAGTTGCCCGACCCTGAGGCGAGCGATTGCTGCATCGAAACCACTTCCGCCAAGAAGAATGACCAAGTGAGGAAGCTCCACTGAGTCCGCTGACGCACTGGCTTCGCAGCAAGGTCCTGAATGTGGATCTTGTCGCTTGCTTCAATATATCTCTTGTAAATATTGAGAAAAATATTTGAAAATTTCATGTTGCACTTCCAGCTGCAGAACTCAATTTCTCAAGTTAGCAAACACTAGCTAATTCTTAGAGCTCAAGTCCTTTAAGAACCGTTTCAAACAATTATCAATTTCTCCGGAATGCTCTAATAAAGGCTGTGGTAATCAGTATTTATTCCGGGCCGTACATTGCCGTATTCGCGATCAACTGGTGTGGTGATCAAGCACGTATCCAACTTCGAGTTCCACGGTATCAAATAGATTGACTGAATCGATCAGATGTTCGAGTGACGGTGGGGGGGTGTTGCTGGCCGTTTGGGCAAGTGCTGTATGCAAGTCGCCAGTATCTTGCATAGAACCGCCGAGGCCGTGACTCAGAACATGCGCAATCGAATGAACGTCGAAGGTTTCACTCCCTGACTCTAGATTGCCCACAACGTGGTTGTGAACTTCTTGAGAAGGAAACGGTTGATGTGTGGAGTCATCAATTGAAAAATCTGAGGCGTGCAAATTTCCAGCGGTGTTGAGCGAAGCGCTTTCGCTAGCGCCAACGCTGCTATTCACCTCTATTCCGAGAAGAGCCTTGATAGCTTCACTGCTCAGCAAAGTTTCTAAACCGCTTGGCCCTGATGCGTCTTGTGGATCTGCTGTTGCGCTGTTGGAAGCATCAGCTGATTGAGCTTGCGGATCTGTGAACTCGTCAGTGTGGCCATCTGAAGACATCGTAAATTCCCGAAACTTATGAGACCAATGTGCCCAAACTTCTATTCTCTCGAATTGAAGGTAGGCCGCTATTGGCTAATTCCACGCTCTGCTGGGCTGAACGCATTGTGCGTCTCAATAATCATGCTCAGCCCCGTGCTTGCAGACCTTCATCGTCATTTTGAATATAGTCTAACCCTTTGGAAACGCAGGTTCGCGAAGTTTAGACTGTTAAAGACAACAATACGTAAATGGCGATCGCTCTACAATCGGACACTTACGGCGTGGCGGTTCGAAACGGTTAATAATGATCCGCAGACCGCAACATTTTCCGCGTTTCAGAAATTGCAACTGGCAGATCAGACAGTTCCGCAAAAGTGAGTGCAGAGATCCCGGCACGACGTACAGGAACACAATTTGAGACAATGCTATTAATTATTAGGCCTGCATTCAGCAGTGACGACGAGAAGGGAATGGCTGACGCCCTTGCGCTAAATCGCATAGTCTGGATAGCCCACGATTGACACAACACTTCTTTGGCTAAGGGGTCGCCGTTTCGGAGGATGCGTGCGGAGCCCGCCCCACCAGTTTGGTGAAGCGGGCCGGGCGTATCTATTTTTGTGAAATTTTAGGTGTTGGAAATAATGAGGGCGGGTGGAAAATAGCACGTTGGGGCCCCGCGCCCTCACTTCAGGATTTAGTGTAAATCCGGGATGAGGACCGGAATAATCGGTAGATGGGCCGTTCCTCCGCTCAAGAGGTTATCAAGAAGCGACAGATCAAGGAAATCGCTGTCGCCACCCAACAAGCCGCCGAGTCCGCCGGCTCCGCCCGTAACCGAATCGAGGATTGACAGGTCCAGCAGACCGCTCGTCGTCCCTCCAGTCAGGGAGTTCAGTAGATCCGCAACGGTATCTATCAGTGGCAGATTGAGAGGGCCATTCTCGCTGCTAAATCCTAGCAGGCCAAGTGCGTCCTCAACGTTGGCGAGGCCCAAGAGATCGCTTTCACCCGTAAGATCCGAAAGAACAGAACCAAGATCTGATAGATCGATACCACCGGAGCCATTCAAGCCGAGGATGTCGTCCAGCAATTGCTGGTTCAGAAGTCCATTTCCGTCGAGCAGACCGGGCAGAAGATCATTGATCAGGGTAATATTGAGCAATCCGTCGCCGCCCAGGATGTTTTCCAATACGTGGTCAATCGTGTTGACCGTGTTATTGAGAAGAGTGGTGATTGAATCGCCGCCGAGGATCTGCAAAATATCGGTGAGATTGTTGACGACATTGTTCACGACGTCGCCGAGTGTTGTCAGCACATTTGTGATCTCGGTGATGTTCACAATAATGACCGGTGGAACGACAACTACACTATCGTCGTTGCCGTTGACAGTTACAGTGACGGTACTATGTGAGGTGCCGCCGTTGCCGTCCGTTATTGTGTAAGTGAATTGATCCGTCGAACTCTGGCCGAAGTCGAGTGCGTCGAATGCCGTGCCGGGATCATACTTATAGCTTCCGTCGGCTTTCATGACGACAGTCGCACCCGAAGCGAGTGCGACGGTTCCGCCGACCGCTTGACCATTGACTCCGGTCACCGAAAGCGACTCCTTGCCAAGCTTGTGCTGCAAGTCGAAGTCATTCGTAAGAACATTGCCGGCGACTGTCGAATCTTCACCCACGCTAGCAGCATCAGCCCTTGCAAAAGGGCCGCTCTTAGCGACACTTATCCGGCCGGTGTCAGCGAACGAGACGAATTCGATGTTACCGGCGACGGTGTCTGTACCATCAGCACGCGATCCGCCCGAGTGAGCGACGGTAAATCCGGCGCCAGTTCCATTAAAGCTATATTGATCGACACTGCCGGAGAAATAGGTGGTGTCCGTTCCGGCGCCTCCGGAATGTGAGTCATTGCCGCCGTTGCCGTAGAATCGGTCATTGCCCGCACCGCCGATCAGGCGATCTCTGCCTGCGCCACCTCTCATGACATCGTTGCCAGCGCCGCCACGCAACACGTCATTGCCGTTTCCGCCATCCAGGGTGTCATTTCCACGCAAACCGTTGATGACATCGTTGCCACCTTTTCCGAAAATGTGATCAGCCTTTGAAGTTCCGTTCAAACGCTCGGAAGTATTCTTGCCTCTAATCCTTGCCATGATAAATTACTCCGCATTGCAATGGCATAATTGCCGATGGAAGGAAGTATCTGAAACTTTGCGCGCTTTTACACCTGTCGGAATTGACAACCTGCCGAATTGGCAGGTGACAACGCTCGTCATAGTATTTACAATCATTAATCGAAATAAAAATTCCTGATTACCCAGCCACGTAATCGATTTTTAGAGTGCTGCGGGGCCTTGGGGCTGCGCTATCATGTGCGCGGAAACCGTGTGGTGGCGCTGCCACCGCCGCATCATCGCTGACTATCTATTATCGGAAGGGGTTTCCGTATTGCATATCTTGGGGCTCGCCAAGATCACCCCTGCGAAACTGACCCCCGGCGTGCAATCGCTGCCCGGTGGGACCCTCGTCTATCCCGCTCCAGCCGTGCCTTCAACTGGCGCCGACAGACCTTAATAGATTGCGTACCTTCCCGTTCCTGAAAGAGCGAACAATCGCCAGGAACGATCCGCTTGCTCTGAGCGTTCTAGGGACATGTCGTCCGCAGTTGCGTTCTATAAGCGTCGTCCGTTCCACAGGCGAGTTCTAGCAAGATAGCCCCTCAGCCGACTCGTGGGTCTCAGCGACCCAACCGCAAGACGCTGAACCATTCGTTCTTTGGCCAAGGGCCAAGAGGATCTGTATGGCATGACTGAAACACATCCTGATCCGCGCACGCCCGCTGCGCTTGTATATGGTCCATCGGGACATGATCCGATCGCAGTAGATCTCAGCCCGGCGGACGACCGCGTCCTATTGCACAACTGGTTGCCGCCGAAAATCGGCATCGTGCCGAGAATCAGGATCGGTCAACGATGGATCAATGTTCTTTGGGCCTTGCCAATTGGTTTTGTCCTTGTCGTCCGCCGCACTGAAGGCACTGCCGAAGCAGGAGCAGATCACAACCCACTTTTGCATTCAGGGATGGTCAGGCGTTGCGAAATGGGGTGGGGTTCCCATGCGTCATATCCTCGATTTGGTCCGCCCCACCTCCGAAGCGCGCTATGCCGTTTTTTACTCATTAGCCGATGGCAACGAGGTTGGGCGTTACTACGATGTCCATCGTATTTCTAATATGCGGCATGCACTCACAATTCTCGCATACGAAATGAATGGGGCGCCTGTCAGCGTACTGCACGGCGCGCCATTGCGGCTGCGGTGCGAGAATGAAATTGGCTTCAAAATGGTGAAGTGGATCGCGGCGATCGAGTTCGTTCATGACTTTGCCGACCTCGGCGCGGGTCAGGGCGGGTACAACGAAGATCATGAGTTCTTCGGTTACCGCCAGCCGATCTGATGCGGCAGCCGGACTGACAGTATGGTTGAATCCGGCGGGCGCCTCTATTGCGATCAGGAAAATGCACATGACTGACGAAAAACGAGATTACATGGTGACTCCCGACAATCGCCAAATGGCAATGGCGCTTTCGAGGTGGGACGGAGAGGGAGGTGCTGGTCCGAGTGGTCCGCAAGAGGGCTCGGGTTCTGTCGATTTTTCCTCCACTAATCTTCCACTAACGGACGTTGAGTTGGTGCAACTGCGCATTAGGGTGATCGCGCTTGAGAACCTCGTTATCTCGTTTCTGGCCAGCGCTTCCGATGGGCAGCTCGAACTGGTGCGCGAGATGGCCACTTATATCTCGCCTAGACCCGGATTCACGCCCCATCCCCTGACGATCCACGCGGCAAACCAGATGAACCATCTTGTGGAACGAGCTGCCCGCTTTCGAGGGTCTGACGCCGACATCGGTGCCCCGACGGCTATCCCGCCAGCGCCGGAACCTTATAAACGAACTTCGGTGTTTGATCACAACACGCTGCCACTTGGCCTGCGCCGCGAACATCGCACCAAACCCGGCGTGTGGGGCGTGATCCGGGTGCTCGACGGCCGCGTTCGGTATCAGATCCTCGATCCCGCCTCCGACGTGATTCTCGAGCCCGGCAAGCCCGGGCTGATCACGCCCGACCAGCCACACTGCGTCGAGCCCCTCGGACCCATGCGGATGCAGGTTGAATTCTACAATCAGTTGCCAAATTTGAAAATCGACGTTTCTGACCCGGCCTCCAAAAAGGCGGTTTCAAGTGATCATTCGCTCCGCAAATAATGTGCCGCGCACGACCCTGCCCAAACGATTTCCAGTGCCGAAAAACTTCGGCTGAAGCCCGGAAATTGCGCATCTGGCCTGGAAAGACATGGCCCGCGCCGGCTGAAGCAACACTTATAAAAGCATTCGAAATCTACCGCCAGAATCCAGACTCACGGGCAAATCCCCGTCTCGAGACCTTCGACCTAGACGAAATTACTACGCTGCGTATCGCATTCGGTGGCCTAGGGAAACGCGCCGCATTTGCTTGTGCAAGGTACGCTTTGGCGACGCAGTGAACGCGGATGACTTTATGTTCGTGGACAGCCTACTGCCTGCTGCAGCCAAGCGGCTCATTGTTATCGGAGACGGTGCTCCCATCGCCGCTGCCGCAAAACTCCTGCTGGATCGATGCACGGATAGTGTAGTGGAGCGCGGTTCCGATTAATTTCTGGCTGGCGTCATCACCAAGACGGACATTGTTCCGCCAGCTGAGCGAATATCAGGGGCGATGGTGCACTTAGGCAGTACCGACCGCAAGGCTACGTACATCGCCGGTAACTGCACTGCCGCGCTGGCCAAATACGTCTAATCTCTCACCGACGCCGGCGGCGGTATGCAACCCACCAGCGCCCTAGCGGCGACTAGCTTTTGTAGGCCCGTTCCAAGCGCAGGGAAGTAGCTTCTCGCACTTCGCTGCGCCAATACTACCTTGCTGCCAAAACCGCGAGTTAGCTTTTCGGGGCCGCTTCTTTGCCTGTTGGATTGTTGGCCGCGTGAACAAGACCCTTGTCACAGCCGGCAAAGAATTCGCCACTGGAGATTTGATTGTCGCTGTTTGTATCGACAGCCTTGAAGTCGGTGACGTATGGCTTGGCTAGCGCCGCATCCATGTCACTGCCCTTTGGCCTCGCATCATTCCAAGTCGCCTAGCAGTCGGTAATACTCAAATTCGCGGCCAGCGCGGGAGCCATTGGCCCCACGAGCAGAGCGGCAGCTACTATAAGCGTCTTCATTTCATCCCTTTGACTAAAGGGGTCGTCCGGACCAACCGCCCAGAGGTGCAAAAGTTCCGGGAAGCCCGGCTATATCTCGCAATATCTCTAACGCTTCTGGCGATTGGCTCTGGGCAAGCGATCATGTCGTGTGGTCGTTGACTTCGACATCGGCACTGACGCCTAGTCGAGCTCTGTCGTGGCATGGCGTCCTATGGCGGACGCTGTCACTCCAGCGCCTGCTTCATTTTTTAACTCCGACGCGTCCGGCTGCGGCACGTCACGGCGTGCTGTGTCTTTCTCAATAGGCTCAGGAATTTCAACCATGACATGGTCGGTCGCGGCCGGCTGTGTCACGCTGCGTCGCGCGCTCTGCGCATCGATTTGTTTGAGATCACCGATTGCCTTTGGCACTGATGCCGGTGCGGCGTACCATTCTTCGCCGGACGGACCGCCAGGAATTTTGACGGCGTCAAGCATCCCGGATTGGCAGAGGCGCAGAACATGGCGGTGTGATCGCTGGACGCCTGCGTTTGCATGAAAAACCTCAACCTCGCGCACAGTCAGGGTGTGGCGGTGATTGTCGGGCTGCGGCGCGTCGGGGCATGGCGTGATCTAACGCGCCATGCCGGGCTTTGCCGTGTCTTCGATTTTCAGGTTGTTTTGGAAGAGCCCAAAAAGAGCCCAGAAATTTATTAACAATCTAACTCATTGATTTTGTTGGCTGTGGAAGCAGGCAAAAGCGAACCCGTCTCTCCGCCGTGACACCCATTTTACAGGGAAATTTCGCGTTTTGGGGGCTTTCGAGTACGCTCATTGTCGCGAAAAATAGCCTTGTTTCCGCAAGTTACCGCATTTTTCCCGTGTTTCTCCCTGCAAATTATCAGGGAATTCTAAATCGATATCTGGGACAGTTAGCGTTCGATCAGGGGA
>JANNXL010000041.1:0-2033 GCA_031409575.1 Hyphomicrobium sp. | reverse complement strand
CGCCGCACTGGTTCGCCTGCTCGAGCAGGGCTTGCCACTGCATCCGTTCTGGTCAGATGGGCTCGAATCTGCCGCACTCGAGGCTCGAGCTTCCGTGCATGATTTCGCCGCCAGCCTCGAGCATCACGCCGACGCGGACCCACGGTGCGGCGAGGCTGCGGAGCGCGGTGCTCAGCGCTGTGTTCGCTGCAACGCCTCCGGCAACCGCCAATGCGCGAGGCGTTTCGCCGCCAAGCCGGGCAGAAGCAATCGTCATGGCGCGCTCGACGCGATCGGAAACACTCGCTGTGACAGCTAACTGAAACGACGCGCACAGATCGGCCACGTCTCGATCACTAAGGGGAGCCAGTGCCTGCGCCTGATGACGCACAGCGGTCTTGAGCCCCGCAAACGAAAAATGCGGTTCGGCCCGGCCAAGCATCGGGCGCGGTAAGGCGAAGCGCTTGGGATCACCCGCACGTGCTGCCGCCTCGACAGCTGGTCCGCCGGGAAAGCCCAGACCTAAAAGCTTACCAGTCTTGTCGAAGGCTTCGCCAAGCGCATCGTCGATCGTCGTGCCGAGCCGCTCGTAGTGGCCAACGCCGCGCACCAGAAGCGTTTGCGTATGCCCGCCAGAGACGAGCAGCAAAAGGTATGGCGGCTTGAGGCCGTCGGTCAGCCCGACTGTGAGCGCGTGCGCTTCCAGATGATTGATAGCGAGGAACGGCTTGCCTGCCGCCAGCGCAATCGCTTGGCCTGCAACAGCCCCCACGACCAGTCCGCCGTTGAGACCCGGGCCGGCGGTTGCAGCTACTGCGGAAAGTTCGCTGAACTTGAGACCGGCCTCGTCCATCGCCGCCGCTACGATGTCATCCAGGCATTCGGCGTGCGCCCGGGCCGCGATCTCGGGCACCACGCCGCCATAAGCCCGGTGGGCGTCCCACTGAGACCGCACGACGTTCGCCAGAATGCGGCCTTTACCATCGCCAGTGCGCGCGACAATGCCGGCCGCCGTCTCATCGCAACTGGTCTCGATGCCGAGTACACGTGTCTCAGAAGCGGGGTCAAATTGTCTGGCAGCCGGGGGCGCGGTCAAGAGGTGCGTTCTCGTTTGCGTTCAGGTCCGGTCCCGGGCATTACTGTGGCCCGCCAAGGATCTAGTAGCCCCTACCATCCGGAGAGAAACGCTTGCAAGGCCGCACTGTTAAAATTGGAACGCGCGGGTCAGCGCTCGCCTTGGCGCAAGCGCATGAGGTGCGAGCCCGCTTGATGGCGGCGCATGGCCTGCCGGAAGATGCCTTCGAGATTGTCGTGATCAAGACCACCGGCGACATGATTTTAGATCGCCCGCTGGCCGACGTTGGAGGCAAAGGGCTGTTCACTAAGGAAATCGAGGACCTGCTCTTGAGCGGCGACATCGCGCTCGCGGTCCACTCGATGAAGGACATGCAGACGGCGCTTCCAGATGGTTTGATGATCGGTGCGACGCTGCCGCGCGAAGACGTGCGTGATGCCTTCATCAGCCTCAAATACGCCTCGCTGGATGCACTGCCCCAAGGTGCGGTCGTCGGCACGTCCTCACTGCGCCGGCAAGCGCAAGTGAAACGCCTGCGTCCTGATCTCGATGTGGTCGGTTTTCGCGGCAACGTGCAAACGCGCTTGCGCAAACTGGAAGACGGCGTGGCAGACGCCACGTTCCTCGCCTGCGCGGGCCTGCGCCGTTTGGGGCTTGCCGATCGCATCACGGAGGCTGTTTCAACGGAGCACATGCTGCCGGCCGTGGCACAGGGTGCCATCGGTATTGAAATTCGCGCCGAAGACAGCGAGACAGCGCATCTGATCGCGCCCCTGAACGATGAGGCCACTGCGATTTGCGTGACAGCTGAGCGCGCATTCTTGACCAAGCTCGAAGGGTCATGCCGCACGCCTATTGCCGGCCTTGCGGAACTGAGCGCTGGGCGGCTCGCGTTCCGCGGCCAGTTGTTGTCGGTCGACGGCCGCGAGTGTCTCGCGTCGGGCGCCGATGGTCAGCCGCGCGAAGCCGTCAGCCTTGG
>JANNXL010000040.1:0-1609 GCA_031409575.1 Hyphomicrobium sp. | reverse complement strand
CGCACCAGATCGAGATCCACCAGAACGCCAGCCATCTGGTTCATGGCGAGGGCGCGCTGCTGTTCTTTCGGGTCAGCTGAATCCGCGCTGTAGAGATTGGGAATGACTAAGTAGGAAGCTCTCTTGTGGTGCACAAAGTGACGCCGCACCCATTCCATGTTGGCGCCTTCGTCCGTGCGCTTGATCACCGTGCGGATGGCATCCTGAACCTGCCGCTTTTCAGCGCCTTCCATGCGGCGGCGTTCGGCCGGCGGCGGATTGAGCATGGCGAGTACCAGCAACCCGAGATCGACGCCGATGGTGGCCATCAGCGCGATCAGATCACGGCCTGTGATCGGCTCACCGCCCTCAGTGCGGCCGCTGGCTGGTGCGCCGGTGAGATAACCCACGAGGCTCGACGAATACGTGCCGATATTCTTCCACAAATTCTTGACGGCGTTTGCAACGCCAGCCGGGCCTTCGTTGAACACAGCTTCGCGCAGTTTCAACTCGGCTGGCTGCTCGGCCTGGTCGGCTGCTTGTGTCAGGCGCTGGGCGAGTGTCGGATCGTAACACGAGAAGCCGGCTTTCTCCGGGGCCACACTGACTGCTGCTGCCAATGCACGCATTTCAGCGGCTGTGGATTTGCCAAGCTCATTGGAGCGCGCTGCGATATTGCGGGCCTTGCCGCGAATCTCAGATGCTTTGCTTTCAAACGCCTTCTGGCGTTCTTCAACCGTGCCGCCCTGCAACAGCGCTGCACTCTGTTTCAGTTGCTCCACATCGGCTTGCACGGGTTCGAGCCATGAGCGTGTCATGCCATCGCGCAGTGTGGTGATACTGTCCTTCACGCTGCGGCGTGCATTATATAGGGGGCCGCGGCCGGCACCAGACGGCTTGCCGCAACTTCCGCCACTGGTTTCTTCTCGCGACATCTGGCCGTCTGACCAGCTCACCACGCTGTCGAGCTGCGCGCGCACGGCATCGAGACGGGCAGCGACAACGGAGCTAGCATCGCGCGCGTCTTCTTGAAGGCCAGATAAGCCGGTGCGGGTTGCTTCTTCGCCTGAAATGAGGCTCCACCAGAAACCGTAGCCAAAGCCAATCGACCAGATAGCCAGGAAGGCATAGAGCGCGAAGGTGATGATGCGGTCGCCAATCCGGCGATTGCGGCCGAAGGTTTCGCGCAGCGCCAGCCACATCAGAAACGTGAGCGTTACGACGACGCCAATGACGAGCACGTCGTTTGAGATCGACATGCCATCGGTTGGCTGCGTAGCCGAACTCGATGCGCCGATAATGAAGTCGCGCATACCATGCCAGGTGGCGTAGCCGGAGATCACCAGAAGCATCAGCGACGCGATGCCAATCAGCGTATTGCGCCCGAAGATATAGTCGATCACGCCGCCGATGCGGTCCATGCCGTTGCTTCGTGTCGCAGCCATTGTTACGTCCCCCGGGAACCCCAACTTTACGGGACGGAGCTTAGTCGAGACGAGGGGACCGGAATAGGTGAAACTGCGCCTTGAAACGCACCGACTGCTGCGTGTGGCTGCCGCGCCTCCTGTCTCAAACGGGAAGCGGCACGCCGCTGGCCGCAAAGGCTTCGCGCTGGCGCCCTTCCACGGTC
>JANNXL010000039.1:0-2500 GCA_031409575.1 Hyphomicrobium sp. | reverse complement strand
CTGTCCCGCGCGTTCAAGGAAGAATAGAGCTCGTAAGACCTCAATAACTTTCGGTCGCGACTGAACTCTGGATTGCTCGTGACGGTCAGCGAACCCATGTAGCTCTGCACACCAGCGGGAGCAACCCGTGCGCAGACAGGGTGAAAATTTCAAGCCAGTTGAACAAGAACTTTTTCAAAGCCGCTTGAGAATAGATCGGCGTGCTCGCGCGTGAAGCACAGCGGCGGCCGGATTTTCCATACGTTGCCGTGCAAACCCGCCGTGCCGATCAGAATGTTAAGATCGCGCATCGCATTGACACCCCTCACAGCGGCGTCTTTGCCGGGTGTTTTGGCTGCGTCGCCTGTCACGAATTCGACAGCAAGATAGAGGCCAGCGCCGCGCACGTCCCCCACGCGGGAATGCCCTGCCGAAAGCGCTTTCAAGCGCTGAAGCAAATATTTGCCCGTCTCAAGTGCATTTTGCTGGAGGGCGTCAGCTTCCAACGCATCGAGCACGGCGAGACCGGCTGCCGCCGCCACCGGACTGCCTCCAAACGTATTGAAATATCCAGATTTCGAACCGAAGGCATTGAGCAACTCTGGTTTCACTGCGACACCCCCGATGGGATAGCCGTTACCCATTGGTTTGCCCATCACAACCATGTCCGGCACCACGCCATGGCGCTGAAAACCCCACATTGTGCTGCCGGTGCGCCCAAACCCCGGCTGGACTTCGTCTGCAATATAGACCCCGCCGGCGGCCTTTACGGTGTTGACCGCACCTGCCAAGAACCCTGGTTCGCCGGGATAAACGCCATCGCTCGAAAAAATGCTGTCGGCAATCATTCCAGCAAAGAGAATTCCCTTGGCTTGCATCGCGGAGATGGCGTGCTCGACGCTGGAATTGAATAACTCACCAACGCGGGTGGCGTCATATCTGTACGTATCAGGTGCCGGCACGAAAAAGATATGCGGGTTGGGCCCTTCGGCGCTGGCCGACGACGGCGAGACTTCCGTAACCGTTGACGTGTTCCCGTGGTAAGCGTTCTGCGTCGCGATAAATCCAGTTCCCCCGGTGACAGTGCGCGCGATCCGCAATGCTAAATCGACACTCTCACTGCCTGTGCAGGTGAAAACGATATTCGAAACGTCCGGTGGCATCGTCGCCAGCAAGCGCTCCGCATAAGTGTAGACGATGTCGTAGAGGTAACGCGTGTGTGTGTTGAGCGCCGACATCTGCCGGGCAACGGCTTCAACGACTCGCGGATTGCAGTGCCCCACTGACGGCACGTTGTTGTAGGCGTCGAGATAGCGCGTGCCATCCGCATCGGTGAGCCAAACGCCTTCCCCGCGAACGAGATTGAGCGGGCGTTTGTAAAACAGCATCGAAGTCGGCCCAAATGTGCGCTGCCGCCTTGCAAACAAGTCTGCCACGGCTGGGTCTAATCCGGCTGTTGCCGCCATATCGAACGCATTGAGCTCTAGAATTTTTTGGGTTGTCGTCATTTGACACACGTCCCGAGAGTGGAAGACCTGCATTGGACTAGGAGCCAAAGCCACCCAGACCATAGCGCGGGGCAACGGCTTGTGGATCCGGTTTGTTTAGTGGTGCGGACGGCGGGACTTGAACCCGCACGGGGTTGCCCCCTCAAGATTTTAAGTCTTGTGTGTCTACCGTTCCACCACGTCCGCGGCCGTCCGGCGGGGTGTTATGCGCTGCAGCTTAAGGCTGCGCAACTGCTAGGAAGCTTCCCCATCAATAGTGCCGCTTAGCCGCGCGCGGCCATGCCATTCAGCCGCGCGCGGCCGTGCCGGATGGCAGCGGTCGTTAGCAAATACAGCATCACCGCATTCAGCACGTGCCACAGCATGTGCGTGCCACGCACCGCGCCGAAGATTTGGGTGTAGCTGCAAATCTCAAAATCAAGCGTCCGCGCAGTCAACGATATAAGGAATACGAGGCCTGCTCCGAGCACGCGGCTGGCGGCGGCACGATGTTGAGCGGCGAGTGCACCGCCAATTAGCAGCATCGCCGCCAGGGCGGGAACGTAACCGAGCGAGCCGTTAAAACATGGCCGGCCTGCCGCAGCCGTGATCGGGAACAGTTGAGGTCCGCAGGTTAGGTTTCCGGAACTATGCAGAGCGTAGGCAAATGCTGCCAAGCCGCAGCCCACGCTGACTGGATGCCAGCCGAAATACCGGCGCAAAGCGTAGGCGAAATAAGCCAGCATGAACACGCCGATGGGGACTACGTCGGCGACCGCTGCCCACGGTGTTGCAAACGTGTGAAACAGAAAGCTGCCGATACCGATCACAATGAGCAACAGTGCAAAGCCAACCTCGCACAGCCCGCGTGAGCCTTTCTCCAGCCGCGACCACTGCCAAAGAGCGGCCACACCTGCAATGACAAAGGCCGCGTTCGAGACGGCGTTCAGCGGCTCAGCCCAGAAGGCAGCATCACGGCCGCGTTCGCAATAATTGAAAATCGTTGCACTCGGCGTTGGCAGCATGGAGTTAAC
>JANNXL010000038.1:0-2242 GCA_031409575.1 Hyphomicrobium sp. | reverse complement strand
GCAAGCCGCCGGGCGCGTGGGAACACAGCACGCATTCAGAATGAAGCGTCTTGTGGCTTGAAGGCCGCTGACCATCCGGCGTTACCGACTTCAATCCACCAGCCGTGCACAGAACGCTGGCGAATTCATCACCTGCGCCCGGCCCGCTCTGATGCGCCTGGCCAATTGGCGCACAACACAGCATGGCCAGAATGATGTTGCACGAAACGGCAACACTCATCAGCCAGGCAAGAAAATCGCGGTGGCGGCGCAACGGACGCATAGACCCTCCGCGCTTGAAGCTAGAAGAAACTTCAGCCGGGAACAAGGTTAGCGAAAATAATGTGACTTGATGCGCCAGAAATGCCGCAGCAGCCGTGCTGATCGGGCTGTGGCATCCACACCCTAAGACCTGGAAGGCCTTGTCACGCCGTTGCGGGTCATTTACCCCCTGATATTGGGCACTTTCAAAAAGGGCGCTTGGGTCCGGCACTTAACCGGCCCGCTGAAACAATCATGAGCAAGACCACACCCCTCGTCGGAATCATCATGGGCAGCCAGTCGGACTGGGCCACCATGAAACACGCGGCCTCGATCCTCAAAGATTTGGGCGTCCCCTGTGAGACCAAGATCGTTTCCGCGCACCGCACACCCGACCGGCTCATGACATATGCCAAGACCGCCAAAGAGCGCGGCCTCAAGGTCGTCATCGCCGGAGCTGGCGGGGCCGCTCATTTGCCAGGCATGGTGGCGTCGATGACCTGCCTGCCTGTTTTGGGCGTTCCGGTGCAGTCGAAAGCGCTGAGTGGCATGGACAGTCTCTATTCGATCGTCCAAATGCCAGGTGGCGTGCCCGTTGGCACCCTGGCCATTGGTGAACCTGGCGCAATCAACGCAGGCCTGCTGGCCGCGCAAATCTTGGCGCTCAATGATCCGGCATTGATGGCGAAGCTTGAAGCGTGCCGTGCCAGCCAGACCGCAGCAATTGACGTCGATCCAAAGGACGAATAGCCGTGACAGCCCTTCCTCCTGGATCGACCATCGGCATCTTGGGCGGCGGTCAGCTCGGCCGCATGCTGGCACTTGCAGCAGCCCAGCTTGGATTTAAAACGCACATTTATGCGCCCGAAGCTGATAGCCCTGCATTCGACGTCGCCACACACCACACAATTGCGGCCTACGACGACGAGAAGGCTCTCGCCGCATTCGCCAACAGCATTTCGGTTGCAACCTACGAATTTGAGAACATTCCCGTTCCAACGGTTGAGTTTCTGTCAAAATCGATCCCTGTTCGCCCCGGTGCCAAGGCGCTCGCGTGCGCGCAGGACCGCATCAACGAGAAAACTTTGGCGCGTGAGCTTGGCGCCATGACTGCCGACTTCGCGGCCGTCAACAGCTACGATGAGCTGATCAAGCGCATTGAGCAGATCGGTACACCATCGGTTTTGAAGACCTGCCGCTTTGGCTACGATGGCAAAGGCCAGGCAAAAATCCTAAAAACCGAAGACGCCAAGGCCGCGTGGGCGGCCATGAAAGATCAGCCGTCGATTCTGGAAGGCTTTGTCAATTTCCAGTCGGAAGTCTCGGTGATCGCAGCGCGCGGACTAGATGGCGAGTTCCGCGCCTTCGATGTGACCGAGAACGAACACCGCAATCACATCCTGCACCGCTCGATCGCACCGGCACGCATTAAACCCAAAGCGACCGAAGAGGCTGTCAGCATTGCCCGGAAAATCGCCGAACGGCTCGACTACGTCGGCGTGTTCGCGATCGAGTTCTTCGCGCTGGATTTTGCCAAGCAGGAAGTGTTGTACGTCAACGAAATGGCGCCGCGCGTGCACAATTCAGGGCATTGGACGCAAGATGGCGCCGACACCTCGCAGTTCGAGCAGCACATTCGCGCAGTCGCCGGCTGGCCGCTGGGCTCGACGGCCTTAAAATCTGGCGGCGCGGAAATGATCAACCTGATCGGCGATGACATTAACGATTGGCAGAAAATCTCTGCCCAGTCAGGGGCTTGCCTGCATCACTACGGCAAACGCGAAGCCCGCCCGGGCCGCAAAATGGGCCATGTAAACCGGGTGCTGGATAAGGCGCCAAAATGACGCCGCTTGTGGCCAGGGATGGCCTAAAGCTGGACATGGACAACTTAACGCGACTTTGCTAGATACCAGTCAAATCTTCACGTCTCGAGACATTCGGCGCTAACGCCCGTATGGCTTGGGCGTAGCTTTTCCGTTCATCAATCCCTCTCGAAGGACAC
>JANNXL010000037.1:0-2495 GCA_031409575.1 Hyphomicrobium sp. | reverse complement strand
CCACTCCCAAGGACTCGGCGGCCGCACCGTCTCGAAAGCCGCGTGTTTTCGCGGCCGATGATCCCGCTCTGGTGTCGCCGTCGCCAATCGATGATGGCTCCGCTGGCGACGGCGGCCCTGGCAGTGACGGGGCTGGCGTTACTGAAAGCGCACGCGCGCCTGACAGCATCAGGCACGGCATCCGCTGGGGCGCCCTGTTGCTGTCAGCGATGCTCGGCCTCGCCTCGCTCGCCGCCAGCGTATCGTTCGCGCGGTTTGTATCGCAGGCACTTGAGCGCAACGATTGGATAGGATGGACCTCGACAGGACTCCTATCAATCGGCGCGTTTGCTGCCCTCGTCATTCTGGTGCGCGAACTTTTCGGACTGTTCCGCCTCGCCCGCCTCGGCCGCCTGCGCCGCGACGCCAATGCGGCACTCACCACTAAGAATAAGAAGCTCGAACGCTCTGCCGTGCGTGATCTGCGCGCGCTCTTTGCAAGCCGCCGCGATGTGCGATGGGGTCTTGCACGCCTTGCCGAACACGAATCCGACGTGCGCGATCCCGGTGATTTGCTTCGGCTCGCCGACCGCGAAGTGCTGGCCCCGCTCGATGCAAACGCGCGCCGCCTCATCCTCGCGTCTGCCAAGCGCGTCAGCACCGTCACGGCGCTCAGCCCCATGGTCTGGATTGCGATGGGCTTTGTGCTGGTTGAAAATCTGCGCCTGTTGCGCGGCTTGGCAACGCTCTATGGCGGACGGCCTGGCGGCATGGGCGCACTGCGCCTTGGCCGCATGGTCGCGACCCACATTATCGCCACCGGCGGCATCGCCATGACAGACGATCTGCTCGGTCAGTTCCTCGGCCAGGATCTGCTGCGGCGCGTGTCACGGCGGCTGGGCGAGGCGGCGTTTAACGGGGCGCTAACGGCGCGCATCGGCGTTGCCGCCATCGATGTCACACGTCCACTGCCGTTCTTGGACGCCGCACCTGTTCGTGTGCGCGATATCGTGCCGGAGCTGTTTAAGAAGACGTTGCTGGCCAAATAGTGAGCGGTTGAAGACCCCGATTTCGTCCTAGCGAAGCGGATATTGGTTTTGTCATCACTCAGGCGACGCTTGGCCCTGAACCTCCCTCCTCTTGCTCCGTCCCCAAATCCCTGTATAAAGCGGCCTTCACCCGCTCCGGTTGGAGGCTGAATGGGGCCGTTGATGCGTGGCTTTTCGAGGTCATGATTTACGGCAGGACGGAATTTTTCAGATTTATCTGAACGATTTCAATCCGTTCCCCAGTGTCTCCGCTCTATGGGTGCCTATTGGGCCTTTGACTAGGGTCCATCGGGGGCTATGCGCCGGAGGGATGATCTCACGCTGGAAATCCGGCGCGGGTAACCTATCAGAAAGGCCATCACATGCCGTTGTACGAGCATGTTTTCCTGGCGCGCCAGGACGTATCCCAGCAGCAGGTTGAGACGATGACCAAGGAATTTTCCGACGTCATTGCCAACGGCGGCGGTAAAATCACCAAGACCGAATACTGGGGCCTGAAGGGCCTCGGCTACAAGATTAAGAAGAGCCGCAAGGCTCATTACTCACTGCTCAACATCGATAGCCCTCCGGCAGCCGTTGCCGAAATGGAGCGTTTGATGGGCTTGGCTCCCGACGTGCTGCGCTTCATCACGATCAAAGTTGAAGAGCATGAAACCGAACCCTCGATCATGATGCGCAAGCAGGATCGCGAAGAACGCGGTGATCGCGGCGGCTTCGGCGGCGGCGATCGTGGTGGTGACCGTGGCGGCCGTAGCTTCGGCGGCGGCGGCCGTGAAGGCGGCGGTGGTGGTGGCGGATTCCGGGGGCCCCGTGAAGGCGGTGCCGGAGCCGGCGGCGGCTTCCGTGGTGATCGCGAAGGCGGCTCGACATTCCGTCCGCGGCCTCCCCGTGACGACGCTCCGCGTCCTGCCCGTGATGACGCTCCGCGTCCTGCCCGTGACGACGCTCCGCGTCCGCCGCGTGATGCAGGCGCTCCTGGCGATGCGCCACGCGCTCCGCGCGATGCAGCCGCTGGAGCAGGTGACGCTCCGCGCGCACCGCGTCCCCCGCGTGCTCCGCGCAACGACAACCCCGGTTCGGAAGGCTAACGCATCATGTCGCAAGAAGTCCAACAGTTGGCCGCTCGCCGCCCCTTCCATCGCCGCCGCAAGACTTGCCCGTTCTCGGGCGATCAGGCGACAAAGATCGACTACAAGGATGTGCGCACGCTCGGCCGCTATATCTCCGAGCGCGGCAAGATCGTGCCAAGCCGCATCACCGCGGTGTCGGCCAAGAAGCAGCGTGAACTGTCACGCGCCATCAAGCGCGCCCGGTTCCTCGGCCTCCTGCCTTACGTGCTGAAGTAAGAATCTCCTTCGAGGGCGGCTCACTCTGGTTCGCCCTCGAAGCGCACTACGAATTTACCGACGACACCTTGGTTGGGACCGCCGGACCCCGGCGTCTCTAACCGCGCATTCCGCGGGACAG
>JANNXL010000036.1:0-3774 GCA_031409575.1 Hyphomicrobium sp. | reverse complement strand
TGCTGCAGCACAACGAAAAGCCAAAGCCCTTCACCTGGACCAAAACCGCTGAGGACATCCTCACCCGAGAACGACGCGCGCTGGACAAACTCGATGAAATCCGTGGGCCAAGGTAGCAACCGTCAGACTCAGAACACTAGGATAAAACGCGAGGCGCGTTCCCGCACTTTGGAGAAAAGGAACGTCTGATCAACGCGTTCGGCTGCGCCGAGATGGCGGCTTGATCGCCATGGCATGCGGCCAACGATGTTTTTCAGGCGGATTTCGCCGTTTCTGTCCCGCCGGAGCGGCGGTTTGGCGGTTTCCGGGCAGACTCGTCCTCATGCCATCAGCCTCCTTCGCACCAGGAAGATGTTGCCGAGCGCGAACAGCGTGAAGAGCTGGGCGCGGTTTTTGGCGAGGCCCCGGTAGCGGGTCTTCACATGGCCGAACTGGCGCTTGATGATCCGGAACGGATGCTCGACGCGTGCCCTGACCATTGCGATGATGCGGTTGGCTCGTTCGTCGAGCGGATGCAGCTTGCCGCCTTTCGGGGCCTTGCGCATGACGCCCCAAGCCTTGCCCGGCCCTGCGAACGCGGCCTCGCGCGCGGCGCTGACATAGCCCTTGTCGGCCCAGACCGAGGTTTCCTCACCGTGAAGAAGCTCATCCCAGACCTGGCTGTCATGCAACTTGGCGGTCGAGGTCTCCAGGCTGTGGGTCACGCCGCTGTCGGCATCGACGCCGATGTGCGCTTTCATGCCGAAATACCAGTCATTTCCCTTCTTGGTGGACGACATCTCGGGGTCACGCGCCCCCGCCTTGTTCTTGGTCGAGGACGGCGCATCGATGATCGTCGCGTCGACCAACGTCCCTGAGCGCAACGTGATGCCCTTGTCGGCCAGATGTGCGTTCACATCTGCAAAGATCGCTTCCGTGAGCCCGTGCCGCTCAAGCAGGTGGCGGAAGTTCAGGATGGTGGTCTCATCCGGGATGCGGTCGTCGCCCAGCTCGATCCCGGCAAACCGGCGCATCGCCTCGCTGTCATACAGCGTCTCTTCCGCCATCGGGTCGCTCAGCGCATACCAATTCTGCAGGAAATAGACCCGCAACATCGTCTCCAGCGGCATCGGCGGACGCCCACCCTTCGGTCCCACCTTGGGATAGTGCGGCACGATCAGCGCAAAAAGGCGACCCCACGGCACAACCGCATCCATCTCTGACAGGAACAGTTCCCGTCGCGTCTGCTTCTTCTTCATCGCATCGCGAAGAACGGGAAAGGCGGGCTGCTTTGGCAACGACAGGGCTCCTTGCAGGGATGCCCAAGTCTACCAGATCAGATGAAAATCGGGAGGTTTTTCAGACGCTCCAAAACTTGTATGTTGTCTTGCTCGTGATACTTCAAGCCACTAAAGAGATGAGTATGCGCAAAGCCCGGCGCGCTTCAAGTTGTAGCATTCAGTCCTTGGAAGTAGAACGCCAATGCAGCCATTGCAATACCGGCACAAGTCCAACCCGCACCTCCTCGCAAAATCACCGCGCAATCTGACGAGACGCGACAGATAGTGCGGGCAAAAGCCGTTGATGCCACGCAAAAATTCTGCCAAAGTTGGCTGCGAGAGGCCAATCCATAGCATCATCTGGTTAAAACTGTTTCTTGGAAAGGGGCGTACCGAAAGTGATAGTTGCGAATATGTCTACCTACCCGCCTCGACGGCTCAGCTTAGTTGCCGTAGTCGAACAGATTGCGCCTCAGGTGGACAGACTGAATGTGGTACTGAACGAATATTCAGCAGCAATTCCAGAACTGATAAAGTTCGATAATGTGTGTCAAATTCTTCCCCAGACCGATACTAAAGACGTAGGAAAGTTTCTCCCCGACACGTCCAGTGCTCAATACGTGCTCACGATCGATGATGACATCATTTATCCAGTTGACTATGTCGAGCAAACTATTGAGCGTTTCTCGGCGCTTGGGGAATCTGGATTCGTGGGATCCTACCACGGATCATTGTACTACATGCCACAATTAAGTTGGCGTCTCGACAAATTTCGTGCATGGATTCATTATTCGGATCAAAAAATTTCTGAATACCGTCACGTCAGCACATTTTATAATTCTCAGTTTAATCCGCTTATTGTCGATCAAATTGGAACCGGCGTTGCAATCGTGCGTGGCGTCGACTTCCCACCATTTTCGTATATGGAGAGTAGCCAGAAGTTTACTGACGTGAGGTTTGCACGTTGGTGTTTTGAACATAAGTTGAAGCCTGTTACACTGCCGCGCCAAGCTAATTGGTTGCGCCCGGTACGTTACGAAGAAACAATTTATAAAGGTTTTACACAGGAAAGTCTTAAACATGTCTCAGACGAGATCGCGAGTTACGCGTTCAAGGTGCCGGGTCGAGGAAATGCTCCGCAGAGCGTGGAGACAATCAAATGGATATATTAGGCCGACGCGTAAATACATCTCAAGAGGCTTGGCTGGCGGTATATGGAATCCGCCGTAGTAATTGTTGATGCAATAAAAACGATGTCAGATCCCGGTACTAATCAAAGGAGCATTTGAGCAGCATGTTTCGGAGGGAGAGAAATTTTGATAGTATTAAATTTAGAAAACCTGGGAGATTAGCATATCTGGCAAGAAAGTATGGAATAATTAGAAATCAAGCCCTTTATTGGAGTTGGTACGAGCCTCGAAACTTTGGAGACTGGATTGGCCCGTACCTTTATCACGCCATTTCTGGAGATCTTCCGTTTTATGATGCCTGCCACAAACCAAAGAACGAAAAAATTATATTTACGGCGGGAAGCATATTAAGGAAGATACAGGATCCCGATTTTGCAATCGTTTGGGGAAGTGGAATTATATCTCGATCTGATGAATTTCGGAGACCCAAAGAGACTCTTGCCGTGCGTGGCCCAATTTCAGCAGATCGTATGCGAACTCTTGGGTATGAGTGCCCGGATGTATTCGGAGACCCCGCAATTTTAATGCCAAGATTCTTTAGTCCTGATGTGACCGTCCAACCTGGAAGAGTTGGACTCATTCCTCATTTCGTTGATCTGGAGGAAGCCAGGAGGACTGCGGATATGCACGTCCATGTGGTAGATGTCACACGCAGTGTTGAGGCGGTAATTCGCGATATTCTTTCCTGTGAAGCTACAGTTTCTTCGTCGCTACATGGGCTAATCATATCGCATGCGTACGGCCGAAAATCGGCTTGGATGCGATCATCCAAACCCATAATGGGAGATGACACGAAGTTTTATGACTATTTTGAGAGTGCCAATATAAGTGAAGCTTATCCTCACGACCTTGGCTATCAGTGGGGTCGTAACCGCCTTTACGACACCGCTTTCGGAAGTCCATTTCCAAGATTCACGCATCTCCATGACAAATTATTAGAATCGTGTCCTTTTTAATATATTAAATTAAATCCAAGAAATTATTGCAGAAATCAGACCTCAGTCGTGATTTCCGCTTTCCGCGTTGGGATCAAGTGACACGAATAATCACTTCAGTGCTGACGACCGAGAGGCGGTTCATGAGTGCAATACCGAATGGGATTTCGGTGGTTTGTCGATCTGGTTCCCTTTCGCCAATTGATACGCTGAACTGATTACCCTTGTATCGTCGAGATCAGGGAATAATTCGTTCGTCCTGAACAACGCATTCATGCTGTTTTGGTGGTCTGCTGAGCGAGGTTTGTCCGAAGAAGGATTGCCCAGACTGCGGCGATGATCAGCGCAAGCAAAGCCCTGAGGTGGGCCAGAATCTTTCGGATGTTGTGA
>JANNXL010000035.1:0-1799 GCA_031409575.1 Hyphomicrobium sp. | reverse complement strand
GCCGTTGGACAATGGAAAAAACGCGCGGCGGAGCCTACGATCCATTTGCTCCGATCTCGCTGGCGGGCCGCTCAAGCCGGACTGAACAGGTGCTGTTTTACACGCGCGGCGAGGAAGAACAGCCAGCCGAACTGGTGCGCGCGGTGGGGCCTTATGGTTTTAAACTGACACTCGAAGTGGCCGAGGACAGTCAAATCGGTAACACACCCAATGCATCGATTACTTTTGAGCGCGAGTTGCGCGGCTATGATGCACGCGCATTCCAGAACGGAACTTTGCCAATGTTTGCCAAGGATTGGCGGTCGTCGTCAAACGCGCCGCAATCAACCGCAAATTAGAGCGGGCCGGCTCTGCTTCCAGAAGCGGCCCGCTGCCGTTCATGTCAGACCGCAGCCACAGCGAACGGCGCTACCTATTCAGCGCGACCACAAGCGCTTTGGGATTGCCGCCGTTTTCGGAAATGTAGTTCTGGAACAGCGTATTCAGGAACGACGTCATTTCGAACCCGATGATTTCGGCATCGCGGACCTTATAGACGCTGCCGCGGCGCACGAGCCTCCAGCGCACATCGTATGTGGTGCCGTCGCGCAGCGTGACCCGGCTGTCGACCATAGCTCCGTTGGCGCCTTCTTCTGACTGCCCAACCATCACTGCCTTGGCAACTGGATACTTCGGCGATTCCTTCGCCGCGTAGCGGGCAATCCAATTCACCATGCCGTTGAAATACGTCGGGCGATCTGCCTTGGGCAGGCTCGCCGAATACGAGCCCAGTGCCGTAAGCCCAATGGCCGGAACATCGGCATGGCTGCGGATGGCAGAGGCAAAGGCCGATGCAGATCCGCCGCCGCTGCGCGAGGCCGCGATCATCTCATTGGCCACACGCTGCATATACCCGGCCGCGGTCTCGGCGCGCGCCGGCGAGGCAAAAGCCACGAAGAACAAGGTGAGGCCTAAAAGCGCCCAACCCAATGGTGGCAAACCGTCATGCGGCCGTGCCAAGACTTTTGCAGGCGCGCCGTGTGCGCGGTGTGTCAACGTCCGCATTAAATAGAACTCCAGACATCAATCGTGATCAGGCTACCCGCTTTGTAGTCCTTGCAGTCCAATTGTGCCGATCCCAGGGCAATTGGCCGCTAAAACACAGCACATGCCGTGATATCACCACGGTCTTCGAACGGCGTCAAAGGCGCCACTTTCAGCCTGCCGGAACGGGCCGGCCGGTCCGCATCCAAGTGACTGCGGGCCAATGGAATTTATAGAGTTCCCGCGACGACACTTCGCGGCACGCCAGCAGTGCACAAAGCTGATCGACGTCGGGCTGAGCAAAGCGTGGGGCAATGGCCATCAACACGTTCTTGTCGCGGTCAGGGTGGACGAGCACAAGTTCATGGCGCACGCCGGACAGCGAGGTGCGGATGTGATGGGCTATCCCAGAGAACTCTGTTAGCGGAGCGCGCCACGTGTGGTGCTGGAATAGGCTGGTATCTGTCACTTCGATGCCGGCCGCATCGATTTTGACAGTTCTCATGCGCGCAATCGATTCCGCCATCCGCTTCATCGGCCAGCCAAACAGCAGCGTCCAAAATGCCAGCCCAAGTACCAGCTGAATGGCAGCGCCCGGCCGGGCATTGAGGGCCGCGCGAAACGTGTCGCTGCTGGCAAGAGGCTCAGCAATCAATAGAAAAGGAAACAGCAGCGCGAGGGATGCAGGCAGCAGAACGGCTAGTTTCAGTATCGAAGCCGATGGTGATGCGGCTTGCAGGGTGCGGAGCGGCAGGGTGGCAGGAATTCCGGCGGGC
>JANNXL010000034.1:0-3630 GCA_031409575.1 Hyphomicrobium sp. | reverse complement strand
CAGCCGCGTGAAGGCTGGCGCATTCGGCGAAAAGATTGCCGGTCCGCACAAGCCGACGCTGGACGAGATGGGCCCGCACGCCTCGCTGCCAGTCAAGACGGGCCCGCTGCCTGAAAAGCCCGCGAACCCTGCCCGCACGCGTGAGTATGAAAACCCGTCTGAAAAGAAGGCCCGCCGTGGGCGGCCAAAGAAAACTGGCCGGCCGGGGCAGTAAGCCTGTAGCTTCCCGTTACGATTTTCGTGTATGTTGATGTCATGACCAAACTCGAGGCCATTGAAAAAGCCATCGCTGAGCTCTCGACCGAAGAGCTTGCGAAGTTGCGCGCCTATCTCGACGAACTCGACGCCGATCTCTGGGACGCCCAGATCGATCGCGATGCCAAAGCCGGCAAGCTCGATAAAATCGAAGCCCGCGCGCTCGAAAACCTCAATGCTGGGCGCGTGAGAGACCTTTGAAGGTCAAGGCGACCACAGCAACTCATCATTTGAATTTTAGCGTTGCTGAATTCCACCACTTGCGCAACGAATTCTCTCAGTTGGCAACGTCTCGAAGCGTCAACGAGACGTTGCCAACTGAGAATGCAATCGTCAACTGAGCGAACACAGCAAATACAAGCGTTGCAGTAGGTTGTGCACAACTTTTGTCGCGTCCCGCCGCGGCTTGCGCTTGAACGCAACGTCCGCCAATTTCTTTGCATGCCAATGCAAGCGCCACATATCGATCTCTTAGCCTCACTAGTCGAACAACAGGAGAGAACACGACTCGCGCGTAGCAGCATCCGTCGCGCTATAGAAAAACTACAAAAGCAGGATGCAAAGCTACGTGACCACGAGATTGGCCTTCAAAACCAGATCCATGAGCAGCGGATCTATCGGGCTGACGTTCCCCTGCCAACCAATGCAGCTCCGTCGCCAAAAAACCTGGACTTTTTGAGATCGTGGTCGGCGTTGCATTCGGAACTCACCAAGTCTGGTCGATGCAATCGACTATCCCAAAACTCATGTCGTGAAGTCATCCGAAGGGTAGTCCACGGCATCCCGGATTCCACCATTCGCAGCCACTTGCATCGCCTAAAAGCAAAGGGGCTTATCGAGAATATTGGTGGCAGTTGGCAACTGGCTTCTGAGAGTGAGCATGATGTCACTGCCGGCCACATCCAGGGCTGTAAAACATGAGGCATCAGGCTGACCACGAATTCTGGGAAGGCTATGCGACATTGCCGCCGCAGACTCGAAATCAGGCTGACAAGGCATTCGCGCTGCTGAAGCAGAACCCCAAGCACCCCTCACTGCATTTCAAGAAAATTGGCCGCAGATGGTCAGTGCGCATCGGTAGCAAACATCGCGCTCTTGCACTCGAGATTGATGATGGATTTCTATGGTACTGGATTGGCCCGCACGATGCATACGAACGAATGATCCGTGAGTAGCTCAGAGCATAGACACTTCTACTCCCACGCACCGCCCGCCACATAGTCAAATGCCACGACCAGCACGGCGAGCCTGAGCTGCGTGCAATTGAAAACGATGGGCTCGCGCTGGTGTTTGATTTAACCCGCCCGTGACAGTGCCAGGCCATGAACGATCATTTAAACTGCTTGAATACTTCGAGCGCGTTCTGAGCGATTTCAGCTGGCGACAGCTCTCGGCGGGCATGGCGTTCGCGTCGTCTCGAGGTTGCGCAAAATCAGCAGCAGCGTGTAGCGCACCGCCTCATCGACAGATTTCATGAATTGATTGTCTTCGCCGACCTTGGCATGGACCCAGACCAGCGTTCCAGCGGTCACACGCCAGCTGCCAAAATATGTCCGGCCCTTTAGAATTGTGACGCCAGCGCCGGTCAAGCCTTCGCGAATTGAAAAACTGCTGAGCGCAACTTCAGGGATATCTAACAGGCGATCGAGAAGCAGGCGGTCGAGGGATGATGTCATCATAGATGCAACGCAAAATTACTGGCAACGTATCTCCAATCAGAAATACCGCACGAACCTTGCTCAAGTATTGACGCGATCTAAGAATTGGGACGGCCAGCGCATTGGGAAGGGCGCATTGGGAAGGGCGGCGCATTGGGCCGACGCGCATTGGGAAGGACAGGGAACTGATTTCAGGCCGCTGGGCGGGAAAATTGGTTGTGGCGGCGCAGCGCCGCTTTCGTTAAGTCGTTTTTAGGAATGCGTTTTGCACGCCGCATCACCAGCCGGTTGGTGGGCGCGCCGCATCAATGATTGAAACGAAGGGGTGGGATGATGACTAGCGCTGCAAACACCAACGGCCTGAAGCTGACGGCAATCTGGGCGGCGGCCAGCATCGTCTGGCTGGCTACGGTCGCGTGGCAGGCGTGGGCCACCTGGCCTGCGCTCCCGCTCGACCTCAGTGCCCAAGACGCGGCAACCCAAACGGCCTATGGCGCAGCCGTTTCAGGCCATGTTGTGCGTGCCGCACTGTTCGGCTTTGGTATCCCCGTCGCGGTCTATGCACTCGGCTGGCTGGCCTGCAGGATGCGGCGTTAAGGCTTCACGTCGGATGATCAGCACTTCTTGAGTGTCGCGGCCAGTTCGCGAAACACTTCCGATTTCTGCGGCAGCACCTTAACCGATTGATCGCAGCCTTCGCCAGCAACCGCCATCTTGGCTTGGAAGAAGCGGCCAGCGAGCTCAACTTCAAAGCCCGTGGCCGTGACGTTGCCCGCAACCGTGCCATCGATCTCGTTGATCTTGTCCTGCCAGTGACCGGTCACCTTGTTGCCTTCAACCACCAGCTCGGTGGCGGCGTGCAACTTAAAGCTGGCGCCGTCGTCACAGCGCAAATTCTGCTGCATGCCGGGCGCACCTTTGCGCGGCAGGTAAGTCACGATGCATTTGAAATTCGAAACAGCACCCGAGGTCGGCGTCATGACGGCGTCACCAACCCAGCGCCCGGCCAGATGGGCGAGCGGATCGGCGGGCGGGGCTGCCATGTTTTCGGTCGGCATGAAACCGGATATCGTCAGAACAGCCACGGCAGCAGCTATGCGAATGGATGAATGCATCTGGACGTCTCCCTCGGTGATCGTGCATTTTTTGGGGCGCTTGCGATGTCCCGCGCCATGATTTGCGATGATCCGCGTCGCTCCCGCCAGCGCCGCCCATTTCCCCGTACAAGACCGGCCGCGACCGGAAGCATGGACGGTGCGCCGTGATCGCGACGCTTTCGTGGTCACATTGGGGAGCAACAGGGGCGCGCCCAATCCGCACATGCCAGCTTTTTATTTCAGTTGCGCCACCTTGCTGGGGCCGGTGACGCCTCCCATCCTCTCACCCGCATGGTATAAGCGACTGGCAAATCGCCAGGAATCTTCTGCTTCAAGGACCAGCCCCGGACCGTGAAGCACGCGCATAGAATAATGGAGTTCGTCATGTTGTTTTCGTCCGCTGCCGCCGCTGGTTATCCGCTGCCGTCCCTGCATCTGCTTAGGGCGTCATTGAGCGCGGCGCTGCTCGGCGCAGCGATGCTGGCACCTGCCCCGGCCCAAGCCGCAGAGGCCTTCAATGCCTTGAAGGGCAACTGGTCGGGCGCGGGCAGCGCGTCATTCGCGGGCGGTCAATCCGAGAAGCTGCGCTGCACGGCACGCTACGGCGGCGGCGGGGACAG
>JANNXL010000033.1:0-5723 GCA_031409575.1 Hyphomicrobium sp. | reverse complement strand
GTGTAGGCGCGTTCCGTCACCGTCATCATCGTCCCCGGCAGGGGCTTCACGCCGAAGCGCTTGGCATCATAGGCGGTCCAGCGCGGAGTTGGGATTTCGATAACGCGGCCATAGTAAAAGGCCCGTTGCTTCGGATCGAAGCTGGGGTCTTTCCATGCCGCGATCAATTCCGGCGAGCCGATCGTATTCTTCCATGTAGCCTTCTCAATATCGACCGTGCTGCCCACTGAAGGAACTTTGCCATCGGCACCGGGCTTGCGGTCGCCACCCCAAACCACATCATAGACTTGCTCGTGGGTTTCACCCTTGTCGTCAAGCCAACCTTTGACGATCTGGTAACGGTCGAGATTGGCGCCGATCGGATCCTTCAGTGCCGCGACCAAGAAGGTTGGAACTTTACCAGCGGGTGCAGTTTTGAGATCACCGCCCATGGGCACGCCCTTGCCGTAACCAACGGCAGCGGGATTGCGAGTTTCAGCATCGGTAGCCTCGAAATCCCAGCCACCGAACAGCCGTACAGCCATACGCGATCCCGTGGTGGCATAGGTTTCTTTGCGCTCCATGGCGTCCCAGATGGACTCGCGTGTGTTCTCGTTGGCCCACACAGCGGCATAGCCCGAGGCGCTAACCTGCCAGTCCATCACCTTGATCTTCGTCCGGGGGTTGTCGAAGAAAGTGGCCAACATGCGCTCCGGGCTCGGCTCTTGCGGCGTCGTCTTGCCGAAGAAATTATCTTCCTCCATAGCGGCGAGGCCGGTATGGGCATCAGAACTTCCCACCATGCCGAACTTGTAGGGGTTGGTGCCAAGCTGGTTTTCGAGCTTGAGTCCATTTCGCAAGGCTGATCGCGCATATTCGAATTCGAGCATCTCGGGCTTCTTGGCCTCGCTGGCATCGAGATTGCCAAAATCCCAGCGCTCGAAATTGGCAAACTCGTCATTGGGGGAAAGAGCGGGATGGGTTTCGCCATCGCCCTTGGTTTGCGTGGCTTCATAAAGCCGTTCCCACTTTGAGCGCTGCTCCACATAGTCCTTATCCACCGGCTTATTGGTGAAGGATTCGATCATCGGGAACATGCGCCCGTTGCTCAGGTTGCCGTTATGGGCAATGGCCAGCACGCTGCCACCAGTCTTGCCCTCATAGGCCTGCATCCACTTCCACAGATCGCGCGGGTTGTCACTGCCAAGTGGCTTTAGCGTCGTATAGGGCACGACCTGATCTGCCCTGTCACCATTGTCGCGGAAGATCACGTTGCGGTGCAGGTTGTTGCCACCGGTGTTGGACGTCCACTCATAACCGATGAATGCGGTGAAGTGATTGGGATCGTTATATTCCTCGGCAGCTTTGATCGTGTCTTGCCAGGCGGCTTTATAGGGTCGTGTTTCAGGTCCATAGACCATGGTTTTCGGAAGCGTGCCTGCGCCAAAACCCATGATGATCTGGATTGCGGCGTCGCCACCTTTCCCTGACTTTATCATGTCGTACCAGGTCTTGGCCTGCGGATCGGCTATGACTTCAGGCTTGCCCGCAAACAGGTCGGGGAACATACCCATATTATCGGAGTGGTCGGCCACCACCAAGAAATCGAGCGGTCGTGACAGTTTGGCTGGCTGTCCACCAGAGGCCGTGATTTCTTCGCCACGCGCAAAGCGATAGGCGTCACGCGGTGTCAGACGTGCACCAAACGCACCGGCATCGAACGAGGCTGCGGTGTGCAGGTGAGTATCGCCGAAGAAGGGCCGGGTCGGGAAATTCCGCCCGGCATAGGGCGAATAAACCGGTTTCGCAGCAAACACTTTTTCTGCTGTTGCCTTGTCGAGGGTTCCGACGTCGGTAGCGGCGTCCTGTTGGGCCGTTGCCGATAGTGCGGTTGCTGAGCCCAGTGCTAGACTAAGTATGGCGCAGGCGACGTTTCTTTTGGTCATTATTCGTCTCCCCATTATTCGACCGCCACAATCGGGCTCAGTCCGTGCGACCAGCAAGTAGTATAACGCTGACTTGGGGCCGCTATGCAAATTCTGACAGGGCTCAGCTTTTTTCCTCAGCCAGACTGATCCAAAATCCGTCCGCTTTTTCCCGTAGTTTTGACGCCGGGGCGTTTCAGTGAGGCGCGCAGGGCCAAAGACCACTCGCGTGGCCTAACGCTTCAGGCCAATTGCCATCAGCAACAGATCGGTCTGCCCCGTTCTCTTTTCGATTTCCTTCACGAGGAAGTAGGGCATGAGGGCGAGCGTTATAATTGCGGCCATCGTCAGTGATTTCTCGATGTTTGCACCGTTCACCTGCGGCAGGTGTTGGGTGATCTCCTGGCCGGTCCAAAGCACCGTTGCCACGTGCTCGGCTAGGTGGAAAAGGAGGATCGAGAAAGCAAACAGCAGAGACTTGATAAGGATCGTCAACGCCGGGGCCCTTGCAGACCCTCGGTCACCAAGGCTCAAGGCCTCGGCAATCAGCACCACTTTGCCCAGGATCAGAGCGGTGACGATTGTCCACCCGTGCGCTTTCAGATCAAGATTGTAAGTGGAGGCGATCAGTGACTCGTGGAGTCTGAGGAGGCTCAGGGTGGCCCACGTATATGCCGTGATCACGAGGTAGGACCGCAATTCGTGCTTGGCCCTTGCCTTCAAGTCCTTCTTCGTGGGGGAAGTCTTGTTGGAGTTTCTGGTCCCCGCTTCCACCCGGGACGCTGTAACAAGGACCGGATCGCCGTTCGTGAGCGGGAACAGACCCGGCACTTCGTGCGCAGGCCTCCACGTCTCCCACACAGGGTGCCATATCAGATCGTCGGCACGCAGCTGCTGTTGTTCGACGAGAAGCCTCAGCTCTCCGAAGCGCAAGGCGCCCGACCTGATCTCGGGTCTGAGCGCATACCAGCCTGCGTCGTCGACCGGCGGCACGGGCCGGGATTGACCGGACCGGCTGTCGTATTGCGAAGTCTTCACGCCGATGCGGCCTATCTGAGGTTCGAGTATCATTCCCTAGAATCTCATCGTCAGCCCCATGACCGGTCCGTGCTGCAGCACATCGTATTCGTACTTTGACTTTCCCGATCCCTGCTCATAGTCAACTGACAAGGCTCGATAGCCGACATAACCATCCACGACGGAATCTCCGAACTTGCACATCTGCCAATTGTAGGTGGCGAGTGCCTGCCAGGAGAAGTCGCTTCCAGCCCCGAACCCTCCGATGTCCCCGCGAAGGACGAGTTCTTGGCCCGGTGCAAACTGCTGGCGCAAGCGCGCTCCGATAAAAGGATCGACCCAGTCCACCGATCCGGAACGAGCGAACACGCGGTTTGCTGATCGAGACAAGTCGACAATTCCCAGAGGTCCGCTCACAGCAACGGTGGCGTTCAAATCTCCGGAGACGCCAACCTCCTGGTGCCAGTAGCGCGCGCCGCCCAGAATATCGATCGCTGACACTCCGGCCACCGCCGAGGTATGACTCGACCATACTTCGTAGGCTCCACCCAATTCGACGGTCGCCTGTTCATCTTCCACCTCGACGCTGCCGCCAAGGGAGGCATTGAGAAACCGGCGGCGGACTGACTTGGCGAAATCGCTCGAGCCACTGAGCTTTGCGTAAACAATATCGTTGAATAAGCTGATCTTCCCGCGCCGGGCTTCAGCGTAGCTCATCCAGGCAGGCAAGCCGGACCAATCGAGGTTATTGACGATATCTATGGGGTCGGCCTTCACATCGAATGAACGGCCCTTAACAGTCATGTCTCCCGACAACCAGGACGCCCAGGCGTAAGTCGTGAATTTGAAGGACCATTCGCTCATCGCCGCAGACGGCGCTGGCGCGTCTCCGCCGCCAAGGTCTGCGCTTGCTGCGGGACCCGGTTGCACGAGCAGAGCGATGCACAACGCTGAGCAGATCCGGAGGAAATGTTTGAAGTGGATTTGCATATCCTGGACCCCCAATGGCCGCCGAAAAAACATGACCTAATTAGCAGCAAATTCTCAACTAGACTGTTGCTCTTGCTACACTATCACCAAAATTCATGACCATGCCCAAACGGGGGCACGTTGATGAGGACAGCCCAATTGCGAAAAAATTGCCCTCAACCGCTATGCAGTTTCAGACTCGCTACCGATGGAATGAATTAGTCTATGGCGCGATTGCTGCAGGGCACAACACCAGAAACTTTATGTCCGCAGGCCACGCCCCTCTACGAGGCATTTGCCGCCAGCTTAATGGTTTCAGACGGCAGTTCACCGAATAGGGCTTTGTACTGGCCCGATATTCGCCCCAGCTCATCGACGCCGTTTGAAACCAATACGTCGGTGACGTTAGTGCCCTGCGCACCAGATTGCAGTAAGTCGCGACGGATTAAATTGAGCCGTCGTAGCCGCAAGTACCGTGTCGGCCCCATCTCAACGACACTGTGGAACGCTCGTAGCAAAGTCCGCGAACTGACACCGGTTGCCCGGCACAAATCAGCGACTTGGATCATTTTCGGCCGCTCCTGAGCCACCGCTCGGAGCGCCGTCGTTACCACTTCAAGTGCATCGTGATTTGGTACCCCCAGCTTCTTGTATGGCTCGGATCGCCTGCCTGTAAGTGCACCAAGACAAAAATCGAGGAGCTGCCGCTCGGCGTGATCCGGTAGCGGGTCGCGGGCGTTGTCCAGCGATCCAGCCGCAGCACGCCGGAGTTCGTCTGCTGCGACGAGGATGTTTCGAATCCGATCAGATCCTGCGAATATCAGAGCCGTTTGAGACAACACCAATCCAGCATCGACACGGAAAGACGACCTGAAAAAGTCGTGCACCACCTCTACCGGAATGGAGATGGACAACCAAGCCCTGGGACCCGCTGATGAGAAAATGAAGTGGCTGCCTGGCGCCAACAACGCTATGTCATCGGGGCCCATAACATGGCCATTGAGATAAATGGGGCAGGGAGAAGGTTCCCGCCGGACCAAAATCGCAATTGCATCGTTGCGGAATGTGCCATCGGCTATGCTGCCGCCTCCATCACGGCCGAACTGCGTGATTGTCCATTTTCCGACTGCAACCAACAGTTCGAAAGGCGTTGACGCCGGGCGGGTCAGAACGAATTGGACAGCTGCATCCCGTACCGCGTGGCAGTAGGCATCAAATGATATTGCGGGTGTTTCGTGCACACTCCTTTTAGCAAGTGGCGTAACCGATCCGCCTGTCGCCAAGTCCCCAAATCCATCTACTTCAAACTCGTCATGCGAAGACAAACTATCCGTCCAATGATTTGAGTTTCTCATTTAATGACAGCGGAAATTCTATCGCAGACACTGTTTAGCAGCCAGTGCAGATTTCGAAAAGCGTCAACGGTGATAACGTACCATCCCCCGTCAGTCGTGGCGGAAAATGCATATCTTTTGGGTGCGCTGATCGTTCTTATCAAAGCGCCGGTGACATTTCTGCGAGGTTTCAGCTGCGGATGTTGGGTTAACGAACTCCACTCCACCAGCCGCGCCAACCTGTTTGCCATCGGGAATTGGGTGCGTCCGGGTCGTGGAAGCAAGTTCGCCGTGGGAGTATCCCAGTGGCGGTTGGTGCTTGGGCCGAAGGTCGGCGATGCGGTGCTCGATGGCGACCGCCGATGAGTGGCTGCGGTGGAACAAGGAAAAACCTGTGAAGTACATTCCCAGAATTCGACCAAAGACTTCGATCGCAGGCTGTTGGATGACCATCACAGCTTTGGTCTTAGCAGTCAGTTTGTCCGTTTCATCACGCGCC
>JANNXL010000032.1:0-6542 GCA_031409575.1 Hyphomicrobium sp. | reverse complement strand
GCCGTAGGGCGCGAAGGACGCGGGGATCCAGCGCGACGTGCGCCGCAAGCCTTCGGCAGTGTTTTGGGTCTTCGACGACTCTATCGCTGGATCCCCAAACGCGCGTCGCTTAGCGCTCACGAGCTGCGTGGATTCTTTCTGTCGTTGCGTTTCTTCAGCCTTCGCGTCGCTTTTAACGTCGAGGCCTTTTGGTGTTCGATTGCCAGAGGCTGCACCGTCCGGCGTGACGGTGCAGCTGCAGCATTTTATCAAGCAGGCTTTTTATTTGCCGCCACCGCTGGCTCCAGCCTGAATCGTCTGAAGCGCCTTTTCGATTGTAAACGTCCCGGAAACTTGACTGGGCGGATATTCCTTGAACGTCCCGAGGAACTGCCCAACGATTGCCTGACTGGGAACCAACGTCCACAGCTTCGCGCCCCACCACCGTGCATACATCATCGATTGGTCCTGGTACCGCTCCCAGGGATCCTCCCGAAGGTTGGTTACCCAAGGAACATTTGTCGATTCCTCAAAGCCGGTAAACAGATTACCCTTGATGGTCTTGAAGCTGAGTTTCCAGTCGTTGTATCGCACGGCCAAAAGGTCTGCGTTGTCGCTAAAGTAGAAGATTTCCTTCCGCGGTCCCTGGGCGACGTCGCCTTTGAAAAACGGCATGAAATTGTAGCCATCGAGGTGGGTCTTGAAAGTCTTGTCTCCGACCTTCAAACCGCTCAGTAGCTTTTCCTTGATGTTCGGATCGCCGGCTCCTGCCACCAAGGTCGGCATGAAGTCTTCTCCCGAGACTATGTCGTTGACAATCGTACCGGGCTTGATCGTGCCGGGCCACTTCATAACCATGGGCACGCGGAATCCGCCCTCGAAGGTCGTTCCCTTCTCGCCACGGAACGGGCTATTGCCGCCATCCGGCCAACTAAAGGTCTCACTGCCATTATCGCTTGTGAAGATCACGATGGTGTTGTCGGCAATACCGAGGTCGTCCAGTTTCTTGAGGATCTGACCAGCCTCCCAATCCAGTTCCATCATGGCATCGGCATAGAGTCCATGACCGCTCTTGTCCTGCCACTTTGGAGAGAGATGGGTCCAAACATGCGTGCGCGTGGCATTGTGCCAGAGGAAGAACGGCTTGTTGGCCTTCGCCGAACGGTCGATAAAATCGACCGACCGGCGGACCAATTCTTCGTCGACACTCTCCATGTTAAACTTAGCTGTTGGATCCATATTCGGGTGCGGCGGCAGCGGACCAGCATCCACGATCTTCTGCTTTCCAACCTTACCCCAGCGTGGATCCGTAGCAGGATCGTCCACGGTGGTCGCGGTAGCGTCAACAATGTTGCGCGGGCCAAAATTTGCTCGGAACTCAGGCCCCTTTGGGTAATCGGGGTCATACGGCTCCTCCATGGCATTGAGGTGGTAGAGGATGCCGTAGAACTCATCGAACCCGTGAACCGTGGGAAGGTACTCATTGCGGTCGCCAAGATGGTTCTTGCCGATCTGCGCTGTCGCGTAACCCATAGGCTTTAGGAGTTCGGCGATCGTCGGGTCTTTGTCCTGCAGGCCCTGCTTGGCGGCCGGCAAGCCGACCTTTAGCAGACCGGTACGGAAAGGGGTTTGTCCAAGGATAAACGCGGCGCGGCCAGCAGTGCAGGATTGCTGAGCATAATAATCTGTAAACAGAGCGCCTTCCTTAGCGATGCGATCGATGTTAGGCGTGCTTCCACCCATCATGCCGCGATGGTAGGCGCTAACATTCCACACACCAACATCGTCGCCCATGATGACGACGATGTTGGGCGGCTTCTGTCCCTGGGCGTAAACGTCGGATACAGTTCCTGCCAAACCTAATATGGCTGCGAGCCAGCCACACACCTTCATGTTGAAAAGGCGCCTCATCACGAACTCCCTGTTTGCCGTTCAGTCAAATGTCTCGTTGTCGAGTAGAGCTCGTTCGCGCAATCCAAAACCGCATGCCGGTACACGCCTGCAGAATTGCCAGTCGCCAAAGCGCGTGAGGCTTACTGTCAGGGCAGAGGGACTGATGCGATATTTATATTGCGAACCTGAGGGAATGGCACAGAAGATGCGACGGCGGAAGAAGCGTAAATGATTGGCTCGACAGGAAGTGAATCGGCAGCGTAGAAAAAAAGCGCAAAACCCACACCTGCGGCCGGCCCTATGAGTGCAGCCAGCAGTACAATCCATAGTGAGTTGCCTAACGCAAACATGGTTACTACGGGCTCTTCGTCCAGGTCGTTTTCCAAACCGGCTGCGGGGAGGCGCCGACGCCGGCAGGCTTGGTTTGCCATGGCAGATTTGTTGCTTCGCCGGGCACAGGCAAGCGCGGGAGCACCTTTACGATCGTGCCGACTTTCACCAGGCTGGCCAGGTGCACCACGTGCTCATTGAGCATGCGGAAGCACCCAGAGGAGGCTGCAAAACCGATGGTCTTGGCATCGTTCGTGCCGTGTATGCGGTACAGCGAATTTCCCAGAAACAGCGCCTCTGCGCCTAAGGGATTTCGCAGCCCGCCCATCATCTTCTCAGGCAGCCTGGGGTCACGCACGCGCATTTCCTGCGGTGGATACCAATCGGGCCATTCCGCGATCCGGCTGATCGTTTCACTGCCGGTCCAAGTGAAGCCTTCACGCCCAACAGAAATCGGATATTCGTAGGCTTCGCTGGTGTTGAGTGTGAAGTAAAGCTTGCGGCCTTCGGTATTGATCAGAATTGTACCGGGCGTCTCGCTATTGTTGAAATCGACAATCTCGGGCGCGGCAGGCTCGATAACTGGGCGCGGCCCGCCGTCCATCAGCGCTGGAAAGGCAGGTTGCCCGTCGTAGTAGGGATCGGTGGACGCATACGGATCGGCACGATAGCTGGTCTGAGGCCTGTTGCCCTGCCAGCTCTGGCCATATTCGTTCCAGCCGCCCCATAGACCAATATCTTGCGCAACCGCCTGATGCGGCGCGAGCCCCGAGAGGCCGATTGCGGCCATGCTGACAAACACAAATGTATTGAAACAACGCATTGGCAGTCACTCTCATCCACAAAGTACTACGCGCCTCTGTGGCCGCTGGGAACGCTTCAGCCGACGCCGCTCAACTGCCAAGCCAATGGCGTTAATTCGTCCAGGCTGTCACGATCACAAATACGAAGTCCGTCGGCAGGGCATTGCTCGATCAGCGCTCGCGATTGAAGCTCGACGAGTGCCTCCTGGAGTGCGTCAATATTCAGGCCAAGGTAGCTGGCGACAGCACCGCAGTGCAGCGTGTCCGAGATCACGTTCGGATCGCGCCCCTCGATTTCGTTGAGCCGCGATATGGCAACCAAAAATGCCGCCACACGCTCGACGGGCCGATTGACTGTCAATCCGCAGAGTGCGTTCCGGCGATATTCAAATTCGCGCTCCGTCGCCTCCGCCTGCCGCCGCTTGGCAGTTGCGCTTTCCTCAACCAGGGTAGGGATCGCATCCAGGGACCAGCAACTCACTCGGCTATCGACGATGGCCTTCGCGTTGTGGATGTTGCGCTTCAGAAAGCCCAGTCCGATAAGGTTGCCCGGGAAGACGATCTCGACGATTTCCGGCGGACCGTTCAAACGGGGTGCGGACACGCATATGATTCCGGCGTCCAACCTATACACGTGAGTTTTTGTTTCGCCTTCGTGGAAAAGGCTTTCATCGAGCGACAGGTGTTTGACGGTTGGGTCTGGCAGAAGGTGGTCTAAGGGTTGCCCCTCAAGCGCAAGTTCTTCCAAAATTGAGTGTGCAAGCCATGGATATGCGGCAAGTGCACCTAAATCGCCCGATATGACCGTTTCGACCATAACAACACCAAACGCTCACCGAAAATCCAGAACAACATGTGTAGCAACCTAGCAACAATTCAGACATTTTCAATGCAAATCTTTTCTTTTCTCTTGACTTGCATGAATTTGCCACAACTGCGTTGAATTAGATTTTTCGGTTTTCGCGGCAATCGCATCCCGTTGGTCCGCCGCCGCGGCCGCGGGCGCTTAGCCTGCCTCACCGAAACCGCTTTCAACGCGCGGCTGGACCGTGAGTACCGCACGTTGAACCGGCGCTTTGCGTGAATTTCGGTTTTGGGAGGGCGCAAATTTCGAGGAGCCTGGCTGGTGCGCCATTCCGCGCTGCGCGCTCACGCGATCCCCAGCACCTTGTGGGTCTGCACCGAAAGCCGCCAGGGAGGGTGGGCCCTGCAGTAGTCAATGGCTGCGTCCGCTACAGAAGTGCTAAAAACGCGTCGCGCGTGAGATCGCTGTCTCTCAGTATTTTACTCAACAGCCCCGGACCAATAATTTCTGCACCGTGAACTGGAACGGTTGTGATGCGGCCATCTCGATGACGAAGCATGTGATGACTGCCTTTGACACGAATAACCTCGAACCCGGCTCGAGCCAATGCTGCTAAGACTGCGTGCCCATCAAGGCGCGGAAGGCGCGTCATGCGGCAATTGTCACGCGTTCTACGGCCACGAATTCAAGAGTCTCGGCTTCTTCGCCTTTTACTTCGAGATGCAATGCAATCGCTTCTTGAATGCGCAACATAAGTTCTGCGCGCGTTGGGGCTTGCGTATGGCAGCCCGGGAGTGCCGGCACAGAGCCAACAAATATACCGTCTGCATCGCGCTCAACGACTACGTTAAATTCTTTGGTCATAGTTGGCCTCTGCTCTCGCGACCTATTCGTATCACACGTTTGCAGACGGGCAAACTATGGGTTCATGAGGTTGGACCCCGGCCACGATTGTCGCGCACGCGTGTGATCGCTGTCTCACGCAATCCCCAGCACCTTGTGGGTCTGCACCGAAAGCCGCCAGGGAGGGTGGGCCTTGCAGTAGTCGATTGCCTTCACCGTGTTGGGGGCCTGATCTGGCCCGTCCATAGGCTGCAAAAAGCGGTGCTCGAAATTGAGGTGTGCGACTGCCTCGGGCGGTAATGCGGTTTGCGGGTAGACGAGCTTGAGTTCGTCGCCGGACCTCTGAACCAATTCCGCGCCTGCCTTGGGGCTAACGCACACCCAGTCAATGCCGTCGGGCACTGCCAGCGTGCCGTTGGTCTCGATGGCGATGTTGAAACCGCGCGCGTGCAGCGCATCGATGAGGGATTGATCGACCTGCAGCATCGGCTCGCCGCCGGTCAGCACGATCATCGATGGCCCGGCCTTGGCGGTGCACACAGCGCGGCAGGCGCGTGCCAAATCATCCGCGGTCGCGAACTTGCCGCCGCCGGTGCCATCGGTGCCAACAAAATCAGTATCGCAGAATTGGCATTGTGCCGTCGCGCGGTCCGCCTCGCGGCCAGACCAAAGATTGCAGCCGGCAAAACGGCAAAATACGGCAGGCGTTCCAGCGTTCGCGCCTTCGCCCTGCAGCGTGTAAAAGATCTCTTTGACGGAGTACATCGGTGCAGGATGTAGATCGGCAACTGGCATCCGGCAACCGGAAACGGCTGAGTGGTCAGTGGTTAGTACTCCGTGGGGATACCCCTGATAGCTTTCGATCCTGCCTGCCTCTAACGACCGACCACTTACCACTCAACACTCAACTCTCAACTCTCACCTGAGACCCCATGACCCAACCCCGCCAATTCCGCTATTACGATCTCGTGCTGGCGGCGTTTGTCACGGTGCTGGTGTGTTCGAACCTCATCGGCCCGGCCAAAATCGCCACACTCGATCTGCCGCTGTTGGGCAACGTGGTGTTTGGCGCGGGCGTGCTGTTCTTCCCAATCTCGTACATCTTCGGCGATGTGCTGACGGAGGTCTACGGCTACGGCCGCGACCGGCGCGCCATTTGGGTGGGGTTTACGGCTTTAATTTTTGCAGCTCTCATGGCGGCGATTGTGGTGGCACTGCCTCCAGCGTCCTTCTGGACCAATCAGCCCGCCTACGAGATCGCGTTCGGCAATGCCTGGCGTGTGGTCGCCGCCTCCATGGTTGCCTACTTCTGCGGCTCGTTCGTCAACGCTTACGTGATGGCGAAAATGAAGGTCTGGCAGGAGGGCCGCAATTTGTGGATGCGCACCATTGGCTCGACGGTATTCGGCGAAGCAGTCGATTCAACGCTGTTTTATCCGCTCGCGTTCTACAACACGGGTATCATTCCGAATGAGGCGCTGCCGTCGGTCATGCTGGCCCAGTTCGTGACCAAGACCGCCGTCGAGGCTTTGTTCACGCCGGTGACCTACAAAGTTGTCGCCTTCCTCAAGAACGCCGAAAATGCCGACGTCTACGATCGCGATACCAATTTCAGCCCGTTTAAGGTGTGACGCACCGTGAAGACCTTTTACTCCGCCCGGCATTTGGCGCATGGCGACCGGCTTGAACTCTTGTCGGGAAAATTGGTCGCTGCTTTCGAGGTGCCGCAACGCGCTGAAATTGTTAGTGCGGCGATTGAGGAAATCAAGCTGGGTCCGGTGTTGCCGCCCCAGCCGCACAGTCTGGCAACCGCGCAGCGTATTCACCATCCGCGGTATCTGGAATTTCTGTCTCAGGCCTGGGGCGAATGGGCGGTGGCGGGGCATACC
>JANNXL010000031.1:0-1517 GCA_031409575.1 Hyphomicrobium sp. | reverse complement strand
CCTGCGGCTCGCTTGGGCGTCTTTGAGTGCAGCGAGCCTTCGATTGTGGAGGCTGCAGCTATGATGCTCGATACCGCATCGGCGCAATTTGGAAACTTGAACGGATTCGGGCGCACCGCCACGGATCAAGCTTTGGAAAATCTCACGCAAGCCTTGCGCGTACTTGAACTGGCACCTTGTGAGGTTAGTCACCTGTGTCCGCATCCTTTGATCATTGTGCGAGCCGAAATCGAGAATGCGCGGCGGTATTTGTAGGGGCCAGGTTCAGTACCCGTGCGCCGACGTATGAGACTAGGCACTGCAATTCGCGTATCGGGTGCCCAGGCAATGCCAGCGGCGTAATTGGCTTGCGGGAGTGTGCCGGCCTCATAGCAATTCAGGACGACGGCACATGGCGAACCTTGTTTTTCGTGCGATTGGCGTGCGCATAACTCAAATGAATGGCGAGCTTATTGATGTCGCTGATCTGGCGCCGTTGCTCTTGCCGGAGCATGAGCTGTTGAGGCAGATCGCGACCAGTGGCGGCCCTTGCATTCATCCTAGCTCAGTTCGCAAAGGCTCTCACCGCTTGGTGTTTGCCGCTTTGGACGGAGTACCAGTCCTATGCGAATGTCTTTGCGAAGAAACGAGCGTTCAAGAAGAAACCGAACACTTGGTGCGTGCCCGTCAGACCGACTTGGCACGGGCCTTCAAGTCCCTGATGAGCAATTCACAGCCCCCGTCGGCAATGTATGGGGACGACAGTGCGGCCATGGTGGCTGTGTTTGTGCTTACGGCCGCATTCCTGGCTTCAAAGGCATTCATTCATGACGGCGTCGAGCGGCAAAACATCCATGACTACATATTTGAAGTTCGCCATTTGCGCGTCACTGAATCCAAGAATGGGCCCGTGTTCGAGCCAGTTTGTTCCAGCCTCGATCAAACGGCATTGAGCGCTCGCGTGCACTGAGAACGAGCCTCCGGTTTTGCTATCAACGACGTGGCTAATTTCGCTTTCAAACGGAACTTTATGTTAAGACGTTGAGGTATTCCACGCCGGACGTTTGCAGCCAGCGTTCGACAAACCCGACGACGCGTCCATCTAGATCTTCAACCTTGCTTTTGGTGTGTAAGAGCGGAGCCCCAAACTCAACGCTAAGCAAGCCGCTTAGCTGTTGGGAAGCGGCGACTGCACAAATTTGTTCCGTGCATCGATGTATAACGACGCCATAGTCACGCAAGAAGACGCCATATAGATTGATTGGAAGCCCTTCCCGCTTGTCGAGATCGGGAAAAACATCTCCACGAAGTAGCTGGCTTTCTATCATGACCGGACGGGTGTTGCGATCGAAACGGCGCAGAATGCGGACGGCGCTTGACTCGTCCAGTAACCCCAGCAGTTGTACATCTTGAGGCGAAACCGGTAGCAACCCCGTTTGTAAAACGGTCGCTGAAGATTGGCAGAAAAGGTTCTCACCGTTACTGGTCGAGAAGATCCTGCAGAAGCGGTCGAATTGCTGGACGGCCGGATCGGCGAC
>JANNXL010000030.1:0-2079 GCA_031409575.1 Hyphomicrobium sp. | reverse complement strand
GATGTATTTTCCCGACAGGATCAAGATTTCCTGCGCCTCCATGCTGGAGACGCTGGCGTTCGCTGTGGCGCGGCCGAAACGGTAGACGTCGTCGAAATAGCGGTAAGCGCGCACCGAAAAATGCGCCGACAGAAAATCGGCATGTGAAATGGTCCGGTCGTCGCGGCTGAACCAGGGATGCGCACTGCCGCAATAGAGACTGTGCGTCTCAGTCGACAGCGAGCGGTATTCCAAGCCCGGCAGCGCCTGCGCCAATGGCCCTATCGCCACGTCGCGCCGTCCCTCAGCCACGCTTTGCTCAATCGCTTGCGGACTGGTCACTTCCAAGTCAATCGCCACGTCGGGGTATTCGTCGTGGAAGGCTGCGATGGCGGCGTCCAGCGCAATTTCACGGCACGACACAAGCGTATCGATGGTGGCAATCCGCAAAACTTGGCTGCGGGTGCCGTGCACGCGCCCCATGCGCGATTCAAAGCCATCGATGGACAGCAACAGCGCCTGCACGGCGTCGTAGGTTTCCTGTCCGGTTTGGGTCAGCTTGAACCCGCCGCGGCCACGGTCGCACAATTTGGAGCCGAGTTTTGCCTCTAAGCTGGCGATGTGACTGCTCAACGTCGATTGCGCGATGTTGAGCGCCATTTGGGCTTTCTGGAACCCGTTACAGTCGACGACGGTCGTGAAAATCCTGAGCAGCCTCAGATCAATGGTGCTTAGGCGGCGCATACGGGCCTCCGTGCCCGGTTGCTTGCCCAGGCAAACTTACATTGAGAATTCCCGATCTAAGCCCATAGGTCTTTGTAATTCAAGCCCGCGCCCGCCCAATGCTACGCTCAGCCCAATCGCCAGTGCCTTTCCCTGCAATCGGCCTCGATTTCGAACCAGGAGCTCAAACCGCCATGAAGAGATTTGCCGCTACCGTCGTTCTCGCCTCAGCCCTTGCATCGGGCTTTTCCTATGCAACGGCCGATGCCGCTGAGAAAATCCGTGTTCTGGCCCCCACGTGGGTCGGCTTTGCCCCGGCGCTTGTCGCCGATAAACTTGGTTACTATGCGGAAGAGGGCATTACCGTCGAATTCAAGTTCGAAGACGACCGCAGCAACGTGCTGGCCGCCATGGCGCGCGGCGATATCGAAGCCGATATGCGGACCGTGGGCGAGCACCAGGGCCGCCCGCGCGATGCCTCCACTCCCGGCGTGATTATCGGCACGATCGATCTCTCGGTCGGCGGCGATGGCGTGGTGGCCGACGGGTCCATCGGATCGGTTGCCGATCTCAAAGGCAAGACAGTTGCCGTTGAACCGAACATTCCGGCGCGCCTCTTGTTGCAGATGGAATTGGCGAAGTCCGGTCTCACGTTGAAGGATGTGAAGCTCAAGGAAATTGCCACTGCCGATACGATTGCGGTTTTCAACGATGCCAGCATCGCGGCGGTGGGCACGTATGAACCGTTCATGTCGCAAGCTGTCAAAACCGTGACAGCCCGCAAGCCCAAGATCATCTCGTCTTCCAAAGACGCACCGGGTCTCATCCTCGATATCATCACCGCGCGGCAAGACGATCTGAAAGCCAATCCGGACAAATACAAAAAGTTCCTGCGCGGCATCTATCGTGCGGTCGACTACTACAAAAAAGAACCGAAGAAGTTCGCTGAAATCGCCGCACCGCTTTATGGCTTGAAGCCGGAAGAAGTGACCGAAATCATCGATACGTCGCTGAGCTACACGACCTATGAAGAGGCTGTTGATTTTCTCGGCACGGGCGGCAAGCCGGGTAAGCTGCATCCGCTGTTTGATCAAATCATGAAGCTGAATATTGACTTCGGAGCCTCTGAAACCAAGCTCGACGCCAGCCAGCAGATCGACAACACGCTGGTGACGGGTCTGTTCGTAGGCGCCAAGCGATGAGGTCTGGTCTGCACACCGCACACGCGATCAGGCTTTTTTGAACTGAGTTGGAGCCCAAGGTGCCGGATACTGCCCAGGGAAGATCTGTCGCTGGCGTGGTGTTCGGCATCACCCTGCTCGCCATTTGGGAGGGGGTGTCTCGCGGCGGCATTGTTGCGCCGGGCTTTCTGCCAGC
>JANNXL010000029.1:0-3991 GCA_031409575.1 Hyphomicrobium sp. | reverse complement strand
TAGCGATTGCGCGCGAGCGCGCAACAGGCGGCCACCCACGGCAACCGTCATCGAGCACGGTTTTACTCGTGAAACCGGTCGCTGCAGCAGGTTGATTCAAGTTGCGAAACCACACCCGTGGAGGCCTGCCGTGGGTGGCCGCCTCCGCGGCCATGACGAGGTGGGGAGAGTTGGCAATTCTAAACCGGACAGCCGTGAACTAAGACCGGGGTAGCTTGTTTGTCGAAGGGGTTCTGAGGTGCAAGTTACACCTCAATCGAAATCATGCTGTGGATGTCGCTGGTGAGGAAGCCGGTGGCGCTGGCGCGGCGCACGCCGGGCATCACCGCCACGTCGAACAGTTCGGTCACCGGGCCTTCGAGCCGGATCCACTGCACGATATCTCCCGAGTGGCAGTCGACAACCTGCACCCCGCACCACGGTTCGGCATCGCGTTTTTTCAATTCGTCATCAAGGGGCAAGCCCTTGAACGACCCATCGCGCGGCAGCGACAGTCCGACGATGGCGTGGCCGTTGTGGAACGCGAGCCCGCGCATGAAGCCCGGCAAAAACGCGCGCGGCTCGAAGGCGCCGCTGGCGGCATCAACCGTGCCGATTGAGCCGGTACCCGAATTCAACACCCACAATTGCCCGTCCACCCATCGCGGGCTGTGCGGCATCGAGAGTTTGCCGGTCACAATGGAGTTGTCACGAATATCGATAATGCAGCCGCCATGCGCGCGCCGTTCACGCCAGCCATTGACCACATCACTGCGCGATACCGTCGTCACATAGGCCGGCTGTCCGTCGCGCATGGCAAGCCCATTCAAATGGCAGCGATCTTCGTTGGCGAGCTTAGAAATGAAGGGCGGCTGCCAGAACGGCTTGAACGAATGCGTCTGGCTCAGCATGGCGAGGCACGAGTACGCCGTGTTGACGAAAACGATTCGCCCGTCAGCCATCACACTGATTTCGTGCATGTCGATGTCGCCCGTCGTGTGGGCAACGCGGGGAACAAAATGGCGGTCGCAGCCGTCCAGCTTTTGGCTAGGTGCGAGTATGTTTTCGAACCGCCAGAGCTGAAAAATCGTAGACACAAGAAGCCGTTGCCCATCGGTCCATAAACCCATGGCGCGGGCCAGGAAGCGCTCGTGGAACGACAGCGCCCCGCGCTCATCCACACCCACCAGATACAACCGGCCAGACTGATAAGACGTGAAAGCCAAGCTTACGTTGTGGCGCACCAGCCAATCGGCAAAACCACGCGAGCAGGTAATCCGGGCGGGTTCTTCAGCGGGCTGTCTAGCCTCAGCCGATTGCGGAACTGCTGCAGGCGGCTCGGTTACAGCTTCGGCCAAAATATTCCCCTACAATCCAATAAAATCCCGATCTGGCCAATGTGTTGTATTTGAGCACTTGATTGTTCACAACCCATAGGCATTCATTGGGGCTCGTGATGACCACCTATGCGAATCAGATACTCAAAGGAATAAGAAAAAATTAAGTGCTTCTTCGCGGGTAATCCGGCGAGCACGGACTGAAATGCTGTGGGGGCAGATCTATGAGCGGCAAGCAGAAGCGTGTAAGCGCGCGCGGCAACAATTCGGATCCTTCTGTAACTCCACTTACTCAACTCTATAACTATAGTAGTGATGCCGGACGCGGCTCGGACACGTTCGCCGACGAAGCAGGTCTCTCATGGCGGCGCGCGCTGCTCGGTGGCGTTGCGGCAGGGGCTATGTGGGCCGCCGTGCCGAGGCAGGCTGCGGCGAGTGTGCCCTCGCATTCAAACTGCACATTCCCGGCACCCAATGTGATGCTGTGCCAGGGGGACCAGGGTCCTGGCATCAATGTTCAAAGTTTTGAAGACATCAAGACCCTCAACGTCAACAGCCTGACCAAAGACATCGCGCCCGCCAGCGCAGCTGGAATTTTCTTAAATTCGTCAACGATAGCGGCGCTGAATAGCGACCTTGGCGCGTTTGAGATTTTCGCCAATAGTAAAGGGTCCAATGGCATCGAAGTCAGCGCGCCCAACGGCGTAACGATCGTCCATTCAGGCGATATTTCAGCCCCCGGCGACGGTGCGAGCGGCATTCTCGCAAGTTCCAGTGACGAGAGCACAATTTCGATAACTTCGGTGGCCAACATCACGGCGGGAAAGTACGGCAACGGTATCTCCGCTGATGTGAATGGTGACGGGAGCGTTGTTATCAAGAGCACCGGCACCATCGTGGCCGGAGATGGCAGCCGCGGCATCAGTGCCAACGTCGATGATGACGGCACAATCTCGGTCACGTCGAAGGGCAACGTCACCACTGGCAACAACAGCACCGGCATCCGCGCAGATATTGATGATGACGGAGACGTTACGGTTGCAAGCACGGGCAACATCAAGACCGGCAACAACAGCCGAGGCATCTTTGCCAATGTCGATGACGACGGCTCGGTCGTTGTCACGTCGAAGGGCAAGATCACCGTAGGCGAAAATAGCACCGGCATCCGCGCTGACGTTGACGATGAAGGCGATGTCACCGTCACCAGCACGGGCGATATCACAACTGGCGCGTTCAGCAGTGGCATTGAAGCCAATGCGGGCGACTATGGTTCTTCTACGGTCACCAGTGCCGGCAACATCAAAACCGGCAACTACAGTGCCGGAATCGACGTATCTACCGGCGACTTTGGTTCCGCCAAAGTGTCCTCAACAGGCAACATTACGGTCGGCAAGTACAGTGTTGGGATCGTGGCGCAAAGCTATGGATCGCAGGTGGGTGTTACGAGCACCGGCGATATCACAGGCGGGGCGGGCAGTTCCGGGATTGTGGCGACGGGCGGGTACGGTCTTAAAGGTGGTCCCGTATCGAAGCCGGTCTACTCCAGCGGCGACATCACCGTCACCTCGGTTGGCGACATCACGCTGACGGGCGAAGGCACGCGCATGGGCGGACCTTTCGGCTTAGGCGCAGCCGGAATTCTCGCCTTCGGCGGGGGCGGTATTACGATTGCTTCGACGGGTGACATTTCGACCAGCGGCGACAACCGCAGCGGTATCGCGGCGCTTTCGTATAGTGGTGGATGCTGCTCCAGCAGTGCCAAACTCGCAACGCCTGCGGGCGTTTCTATTGTCTCGACCGGCAATGTCACAACAACGGGCAACAACTCATTTGGCATCGTCGGAGCCGCATCCTACGGTTCCGTCAAAATCACCTCGACGGGAGATGTGACGACGAGCGGCGAAAGAGCGGCCGGTATTGGCGTATATAGCAAATTTGGTGATGCGACCGTCACATCCACAGGCGACATCACTGCATCCGGCAGAAACGCGCCGGGTATTTTGTCTTACGGTAGCGACACCAGCACAATCAACATTCTGGGCGGCACCGTTTCTGGCGGCACAAACTTCGATGGAGACGTTGGTGCGAGTGTCCGGTTCCAAAGCGGCCACACCAACACTTTGAATAACCTAGGAACGATCACCGGCGGCGGCTCGGGCTGGGCAGTCGTTGGCACTTACGGCGCGGAAACCGTCAACAACTTCGGCACAATCTCTGGCAACGTCGATCTCGTGAATGGCGGATACGACAATAACAAGATGGTCCGTGTGGCTTCCCCCTACGCTGGCGCCGCTCCTTCGGCCAACAATTTCAACAATGGCGAAGGCGCGACCTTCAACTCCGGCGAGACCGTCAATCTGGGCTACGGCGGCACGCTCACCAACGATGGTCTGCTGAACCCAGGTGGCGACGGCAAGGTTGAAACAACCGCGCTTCAGGGCAATCTGGTGCAAAGCGCCAAAGGGACCTTCGGCGTTGATATCGATCACACCGCCAACACCGCTGACCGCATCAATGTGTCGGAAGGCGGCGGGTCCATGTGGAAGAAAACCGCAGACGAAGGATTGGCCACGCTCTCGGGCAAGGTGGCCGCGACCCTTCTGACGTTCGACATCATCAAGCCGGATAAGAATTTCACCATTCTGTCGGCTGCCGGCGGCACCACGCATTCGGGC
>JANNXL010000028.1:0-4820 GCA_031409575.1 Hyphomicrobium sp. | reverse complement strand
ACCAAACGCGCGTTCGAGCTTGGAGCAATCGAGTTCTGAATTGAGTGGCCGCAGCGTGCGTGTAGGGAAATCGGCGGACGTAATCGCTTCAACACGTTCGGCCAGATGCTTGAGATCATCGCTCTTGAGCAGGGCCTGCCGCGCCATGTCATACCAGCTTGCGCGTCCGCTGCCGGCGGCGTGATACACGCCCCACGGCAGATCATGAGACGCACCAGCCGTGGCCGTCCGCGCGGCAATCGCCAAGATAACCTCCACCAGATGCGGGGCATACGTCGGGCTTCCAAACTGATCGGCGACGACGCGCAACGGGTTGCCATCGCGAGCTTGGCTTAAAATGGACGTTACGAAGTTGCGCCCCAGCGCACTGTAGACCCACGCCGTGCGCAAAATAATATGCTGCGCGTTGACCTCCTGCACGGCGGCCTCGCCTGCAAGTTTGGTCGCCCCGTAAACGGTGGCGGGTGACGCCGGGTCGCTTTCCGCATAGGCCCCCTCCGACGTTCCGCTGAACACATAGCTGGTCGAGAGGTGCAGGATCGGGATGCCGCGCCGCGCAGCCGACACCGCAAGTAGCCGCGCGCCTTCGCAATTAAGCGCCATGGCGCGCTCGGGCTCAAGCTCGGCCTTATCAACATCGGTATAGGCGGCGGTGTTGATGATAATGTCCGGCCTGATGTCGTTGAGTGCACGTTCGACCGTGCGCACTTCGCAAATATCAAGCGCCGGGCGGCCAACGGCGAAGGCTTCGATATCGGCGCGCGCGGGTGCAACTTCGATGAGCGCTTGGGCGATCTGGCCTTGCCAGCCGGCGATCAGGAGGCGCATCGATGTCCTCTAGTGTTGAGAATTTAAGCCCTTCGCATCAGGCCGTAGAGCAACGCGGTTGCGGCACCCCAGCCGGCGAGGATGAGCAGCACGGAGCCGATCATGTTCGGTGCGCCGCCAAAGAACATGGGAAAGCGGCCCGTGAGTAGCGGCACAAGTATAAACACGCCGATGATTGCCGGGCCGATGATGCCGAACAGAGCGCCTTTGATGGGCGAACTGCTGCCGATCAGAAGCGCGAACACAGATCCCCACAAGCCGCCCCAAAACATATCGCTGACGATTTGCGGCACGCCGGTCATGGCCGACGGCTCCATGGACCACGGTACGCGCGGGAACCAGCCCTGCTGCAACAGCACGTAATTGATCGCCTCATGCACCGTGACGACGGCAATCGCGCCGGCGATAAATCCGAACAGGATGCGGCTGAGTGTGGATGACATAATGTTCCCCATTTTTTGCACGCGTTTCAGCGTTCGGTTGCGCGCGATGCGATTCTGACTTGGATCTTCTTAGGGGCTTCGCACGTGATCTTGTCAAGCGGGCTCAGCGCGCGGCTCATCACATTTGGCGGAGGAAACAAATGACCCTCGCCCCGTCATCCTCAAATACGTGACCCCGGACTTGGTCACGGGGATCGTATTTGGGGATCCAGCACAAGAGCCGTCGAAGACACGAGAAAGCCTTTGGCGCGTTTCACGCTGGATCCCCAAACGCGCTTGCCATTCTTTGCCGTGCATCGGACCGGAAAACCGCTGCGCACTTTTTCCGGATGCACAGCGGCGGCTCACGCGTTTGAGGATGACGGAAGATGCGGAGTCGGGTTGCGCCAAACAAAAAAGGAAGCCATCTCTGGCTTCCTCTTTCAGTTCCGTCGTTGTGGAAGACCAAATCTTACGCTGCCTCCGCAGCCTTTGCTGTTACGCTGCCTCCGCAGCCTTTGCTGCCTTGTCAGCGGCAGCCTTCGTGCGCTCCTGCGCCTTCTTCTTCGGCAGAGCCTTGGCAACGCTCTTGACGGGCGTGCGCTTCATCAGGCCTGCGCCATCGAGGAAACGGGCAACGCGATCGGTCGGCTGCGCGCCGCACTTCAGCCAGTGGGCCGCCCGCTCGGTGTTGAGCTTCAGGCGCTCGGGGTTGTCCTTCTTTAGCATCGGGTCGAACGTGCCGATCTGCTCGATGTACCGGCCATCGCGCGGTGCCGAGATGTGAGCAACGACGATGTAGTAATACGGGCGCTTCTTAGAGCCACCGCGCGAAAGTCTGATTTTGGCTGCCATTCTAATTCGTCTCCTGCTGTTTTTTTACGGTCTTCAATGATCCCAGCTGCAAAGCATTTTTGCCGCCGGTGGTTCAATCTTTCGTTCCCGTCTCGGCCTTGAACTTTCTCCATTCATGATCGAGGTAGTCTTTCGCTGTCGAACGCGCGGCGTTGTAAAACGCCATGTGCTCGCCATCGCGGTTCTTGTGTTCCTGCGGCAGTATTTTCTGGATGCCAGCCACAAGTTTTTTGGCGTGCGGGTTGTCGTCGTCGAGTTTGAAGTCGACCTTGCACAGCTTCTCGATGAAGGTCTGCGTGAACGAGTCGTCCCACTTTGAACGGTCGAGCGGCACGGCGGCGAACAGCTCTGCCAGATCATCTATTGTTGCTTCAAGGCGCACGCGGCGGGCTTCGGCCTGGCGGCGCGAACCTTCCGCGCGCCAGCTCAAGAAGCCAAACAACGCCGACGCAAACGCCATGATCAGAGTTGAGATTGGCAGCACGATGCGCCAGAAGTCACCAGAGAGAAAATCGAAGGTCATTTCTTTTTCCCCCCTCCGCCGCCTTGGCCGCCGAACGGAAACTTCGGCATACCGCCACCCAGACCTGGCAACAAAGGCCCGCCAAGACCTGGAAGTTTGACGTTCGATTTTGCGGGTACCGCGCCACCCAAGCCGCCAAACTCTTTCGGCAGACTGTCGCGCAACTCGGCTGGCAATTGTGCAATGGCGTTGGGATCGAGGCTCGCGAGTTCCTGCTGCATCTTCGCCAATTCTTCGGCGCTCGCAGCAGCTCCGCCGCCCGGCATGCCGCCGAGACCCATGGCTCCAGCCATACGCGCCATCATGCCCGGATTGCGGCCCATGGTTTTCATCATGTCGGCCATGTTGCGATGCATTTTTAAGAGCTTGTTGATGTCTTCAACCTTGGTGCCCGAGCCCGCTGCAATGCGCCGCTTGCGCTTGGCATCGAGAACCTTCGGTGCGCGGCGCTCTTTCGGCGTCATTGAGCCGATGATGGCACGCTGGCGTTTTGCATCCTTCGTAATGCCGGCTTCGTTGATCTGGTTTTTCATTTTGGCAACGCCGGGGATCATGCCCATCATGCCGCTCATTCCGCCCATGCGTTCCATCTGCGCCAGCTGTTCGGAAAGGTCTTCGAGATCGAACTCGCCCTTCTTCATCTTCTGGGCGATTGCCGCAGCTTTTTGCACGTCGATGGTTTCGGCGGCCTTTTCGACAAGGCCAACGATGTCACCCATGCCGAGAATGCGGCCGGCGATGCGCCGGGGGTCGAACTCTTCGAGTGCGTCCCACTTTTCGCCGACGCCCAAGAGCTTGATCGGCTTGCCGGTGATGGCGCGCATGGAAAGTGCCGCACCTCCGCGGCCGTCGCCATCGGCGCGGGTGAGCACTGTGCCGGTGATGCCCAAACGAGCATCAAACGCTTTGGCGGTATTGACGGCGTCCTGGCCCGTGAGGCTGTCGACGACGAGCAGAATTTCGTGCGGGTTGGTCGCGGCTTTGATCTCGGCCACTTCCTGCATCAAGGCTTCATCGATGGACGTGCGCCCGGCCGTATCGAGAATGACGACATCGTAGCCGCCGAGTTTGCCGGCCTCTTGCGCGCGGCGCGCGATCTGCAGCGGCGTTTGCCCGGCGATGATGGGCAGCGTGGCAACATTGGTCTGTTCGCCGAGCACCCGCAGCTGCTCTTGGGCTGCCGGGCGGCGTGTATCGAGCGAGGCGAGCAGCACCTTCTTGCGGTCGCGGTTTGTGAGGCGATAGCCGATTTTGGCCGACGTGGTGGTTTTGCCCGAGCCCTGAAGACCGGCCATGAGAATGATCACGGGCGGGGTCGCGTTAAGGTCGATAGGTTCGGCAGTAGAGCCGAGCACCCGCACGAGTTCGTCGTTGACGATTTTGACGACCATCTGGCCAGGCGAGATCGACTTGACCACGTTCTGGCCGACGGCCCTGGCCTTCACCGCCTCGGTGAAATCCTTGACGACTTCGAGCGCTACGTCGGCTTCCAGCAGCGCCCGGCGCACTTCGCGCATGGCCTCGGCCACGTCGCTGTCGGTCAGCGCGCCCCGGCCTTTGAGCTTGTCGAGCACCCCTGACAGGCGGTCTGATAGGCTTTGAAACATCGCTGCGTTTTGGTCCTAAGCCGTTCAATCAAAACGAAAAACGCACCCGGGAGCGCTACGCGCTTTCGGATGTTGTCCTCCTGTCTCCCAGGCCTTTTGATTGGCCTTCGGACAGGTCGGCGGCTCGTGTTTCAGGGCCGTTTTCGGAATTTGGCCGGACCATCGGGGATTGGGCCGCGGATGTCAAGTTTGGGGGTGGGTGCGCGGGGGTCGAGCAGGAAACTTAGGCCGGAGTGAACGCAGCGCCAGCAAAGTTAAGTCCGGCATTTCAAGCACCGGCCTCCGGTCTGCCGGGCTTCGTTCGGGCCAGCGGCCATCTTTCACTCCGGCCTACGAGCAATGCGCGCTCAGCATGCTCGGCCGATTCAGATGACTTCAAGCCAAAGCCTGCCAACGTCTGTTTGCGGGTGAAAAGTGGTTGTCTTGACTGACCACCGGCGGAGATCGCGCATTGGCGGCTTCGCTCGCTACGACTGTTGCTTCTGTAGATCGCGGATGCAAGAAATGTTCGGCTGCCATCATCAAAAGGTCCGTAGGTCCTTATATGCGCATGCGGACATAGTCGTCGAGAAGGCGGTACATATG
>JANNXL010000027.1:0-1931 GCA_031409575.1 Hyphomicrobium sp. | reverse complement strand
CCAGGCCGGCTCGACGAAGGAGAGTGAGGACGCGCCAAGAAAAAAACGGAGCCTGCCAAATGAGATTTACCGTTGCGAGTAAAGCCCAATGTCGAGAACATCCCGCACCCTCACAACTTATGCGCCATGCGGCGGCGCTTGGTCTCGAGATAGCGCTTGTTGTGCGTGCTGGGCACCGTAATCAGCGGAACTTGCTCGACAACCTCAATCCCAAGCGCACTCAGTTCGGCAATCTTAAGCGGATTGTTCGTCATCAGCCGGATTTTTGGAAAGCCCAAATCGCGCAAGACTTCGGCCGCAAGCGTATAGTCGCGTGCATCGACTGGTGAACCAACTTCAATATTGGCGTCGACCGTATCGAGCCCCTGATCCTGCAGCGCATAAGCCCGGATCTTCTGGAACAGACCAATACCGCGGCCTTCGTGGTAGGGCAGATAGATCAGCACACCGTTCGGAGTCGTGGTTATGCGCTCCATCGCCGCTTGAAGCTGCGCATAGCAGTCGCAACGCAGGGAATGGAAAATGTCTCCAGTCACGCAGCCCGAATGAACGCGCACGAGCGGCACCACGTCAGCGGCTTTGGCGGCATCATCCTTTTGCAAGGCGGGCGCACGATTGATGAGTGCCATGGCTTGCGTGGCTTCATCACAGCCTTGATAGGCGCGCGCCTCCAACACCACTTCCTTGCCATTGAAGGCAATTGGCAGAATAGTTTGAGCGGACCAATCAATATCCAGTTTGACCGAGTGTAGCGGCCGGGCGGTCATCAGCATCTCCGGGCGGGGCTTTGCCCCTCAACAGCGTCTCTTGCAAGGGCCTGAAATCAGGAGACACGTCAAGCCTTCCAGTTCCCATTAGTTAGTCCGATTCCGGCGCTGCACCAGGGGCGAACGGCAGCCGTGCCTCTTTCCCGCATTGATCGGGGGGCGAGACCAGTGTAGCCACCGGCCAAAGTCATCAAGGAACAGATCCGGTCATGGGTTTCAAATGCGGCATCGTCGGCCTGCCGAATGTGGGTAAATCGACGCTTTTTAACGCGCTCACGCAGACGGCTGCTGCCGAGGCGGCAAACTACCCGTTTTGCACGATTGAGCCCAATGTCGGAGAGGTCGGCGTGCCGGACACGCGACTTGATATTATTGCCGGCATCGGCAAGTCGGCTGTGATTATCCCAACGCGGCTAACCTTCGTTGACATCGCGGGTCTCGTGCGCGGCGCGTCTAAGGGCGAGGGTTTGGGCAACAAGTTCCTGTCGCACATCCGCGAAGTGGATGCTGTTGCCTACGTGCTGCGCTGCTTTGTCGATGATGACATTACGCACGTTGAAAATCGCATTGATCCGCTGGCCGACGCCGAAGTGGTCGAAACCGAACTGATGCTCGCCGACCTCGAAAGCCTCGAGAAGCGCTATGGCGTGACCGAAAAGAAGGCCAAGACCGGAGACAAGGAAGCCAAGGCGCTTGTCACCGTGATGGAAAAAGCGCTGATCCCGCTCAGGGCAGGCAATCCGGCGCGCACGGCGAGCATCCTGCCGGAGGAGACGGCAATATTCCGCGGCTTGCAGCTCCTGACATCCAAGCCAGTCGTATACGTCTGCAACGTCGAGGAAAGTGCGGCCGCCAACGGCAACGACTTCTCGAAAAAGGTTGAAGTGCAGGCCAAGAAAGAGGGCGCGGCGTGCGTCGTCATCTCGGCAAAAATCGAATCTGAGTTTGCGAGCCTCGCTCCTGAAGAGCGCACAGAATATCTGAAAGATATGGGCCTCGAAGAGCCAGGCCTCAATCGCCTCATCCGCGCCGGCTATGAACTGCTCGATCTCGTGACTTACTTCACGGTCGGTCCGAAGGAAGCACGCGCCTGGACCATCACGCGCGGCACCAAGGGGCCGGGCGCGGCTGGCGTCATCCACTCAGACTTCGAAAAAGGCTTCA
>JANNXL010000026.1:0-13390 GCA_031409575.1 Hyphomicrobium sp. | reverse complement strand
TTGGAACTTTTGGCATTCCGTTCAGTCGAGACAGCGTGAGGCATGCTCTTGAGAGCGTTCTCAATTGCTTCTGCCTCGCGGCCGGTGACGACGATGATTTGACCGGCAGAGCTCCCCGCAATCGCACGCGCGGCGTGAACGATCAGCGGTACGCCGCCGAGATCGGCGAGCAGCTTCGATGGCCCGCCGAACCGTTCGGCAGCGCCTGCTGCCAGCAAAACGGCAGCGATGCGCACGGCGTCACCCTCCCCGTTGTGCAGCGATGATTTCAGCAACAATTGAGACGGCGATTTCGCCCGGTGTTTTGGCTTTGATGTCGAGGCCCACAGGCGCGCGGATGCGGGCGATGGCGTGGGCTGTTACACCTGCTTGTGCCAAGCGTTCAACGCGGGCCGCATGGGTTTTCCGCGAACCAAGCGCACCGACATAAAAACACGGCGATCGAAGTGCCGCGATGAGCGCTTCGTCATCAATGTGTCCCGCGTGCGTGAGCGCGACAACGGCCGTGCGCACGTCGAGCGCGAGACCGGCGAGCGCTTCTCCAGGCCACGCCACCTTGCGCTCCATGCCGGCGAACCGGTCTTCGCTTGCAAAAACCTCTCGCGGATCCACGATGGTAATTTTCCAGCCTAGTGCCTGCGCCAGCGTTGCCAGCACCTGACCCGTCTCGGTCGCGCCGGCGATGATCACGTGCACGATCGGCATGAGAACTTGGAAGAAAATGCGTGCGTCACCCTCGCCCATCACACGGCTTTCACCCGTAGCGAGACACTGGGCGGCGTCAGTGGGAATATCCTGAGGGCTTGTGAAAACCGCGCGCTCACCATTCGTCACATTTGTTCGTACAACGACGGGAACGCGCATCTGGCGGTTCGCCAGAATGGAGTGCAGCGCTGCTGCATCGCGCACCTGCGTCAGCGGCTCCACGTAAACGGCCAGCTTGCCGCCGCACGCTAGGCCCGTGCGCCAAGCCACCTCATCGGAGACGCCGAATTCCAAAACCTTTGAGCGGCCGGATTCGATCGTGTCATGTGCTTCGGCGATCACGTCCGCTTCGATGCACCCCCCAGAAACCGACCCGGCAAAGCGGCCATCGCGCGCGACGGCCAGTTGTCCGCCTGCGGGTACAGGTGCCGAGCCCCACGTCGAGATGACGGTAGCGAGCGCCGCTTGGCCATCTTGTGCAAGCCAGCCTAGGGCTGCTTGGAGCGGGTCGTGTTTGGAGATTGAACTCATGGTGACAAACTCCTGGGCTGGCGAAAAGTTATTACCCTCGCGCAGCCACTGGCACCGGAGGCAAAACGTCGGCTGGACGCAAGGCACCTGCCTTTTCGGCTGCCTCCAAAGCGTCTGCCAGTTCCTCACGCGCCTTTTCAGCCCGGCGCTGGCGGTTCCACAAGCTGGCGTAAAGCCCGTCGCGCTGCAAAAGTTCTGCGTGCGTTCCCTGCTCAACCAGACGGCCCTTTTCCAGCACCAGAATATTGTCGGCGTGCACAATGGTGCTGAGCCGGTGCGCGATCACCAGCGTGGTGCGGTTCTTGGCAACGCTATCGAGTGCGTCCTGGATTTCTTTTTCGGTGTGGCTGTCGAGTGCGCTCGTGGCTTCATCTAAAATAAGGATCGGCGGTCCCTTGAGAATGGTACGCGCGATGGCAACGCGCTGCTTTTCCCCGCCAGACAATTTCAAACCGCGCTCCCCCACCATAGTGTTGTAGCCCTCTGGGAGCGTTCTGACGAAGGCGTCGATTTGCGCCATGCGAGCCGCCTCGTAGACCTCCTCATCGGTGGCATCGTACCGGCCGTATTTGATGTTGTAAAAAATCGTATCGTTGAACAGCACCGTATCTTGCGGCACCACGCCGATGGCCGCCCTAAGTGACTTCTGCGTCACGTCACGCAGATCTTTGCCATTGATCGTCGCGCGCCCGCCCGACACATCATAGAAGCGCAAAAGGATGCGGCTGATCGTCGATTTGCCAGCTCCCGACGGGCCAACAATGGCGACCATTTTTCCAGCCGGAACCTCAAACGACAAATCCTGCAAAATCACGCGCTGAGGATCGTAGGCAAAGCGCACGTTCTCAAACTTGATCGACGCCGTCTTGGCAATCAGGTCTTGCGCGCCGGGCTTGTCGGCCACTTCCGGGTTCTGATCGAGCACGTCCATCATGCGTTCGATGTCGGTGAGGCCTTGTTTTATTTCGCGATACACCATGCCCATGAAGTTGAGCGGCATGAACAATTGCAGCATCAGCAAATTGACCATGGCGAAATGACCAACAGTCTGACTGCCCGCCACCACGTCGCGCGCCGCCATCACCAGGCAAATCGTCAGCGCGACGGTGAAGATGATCGCCTGCCCAGAGTTAAGCACCGCGAGTGAAGTGTACGACTTGGTGCTCGCCACCTCATACTGCGCCATGGAGCGATCGTAGCGCGCGGCTTCGCGTTCTTCGGCGCCGAAGTATTTGACGGTCTCGAAATTCAACAGGCTATCGACGGCCTTCGTGTTGGCGTCAGTGTCGCTTTCATTCATGGTGCGGCGGATGCCGACGCGCCAGTCGGTCGCTTTGACGGTGAACCAGAGATAAAAAATGATCATGAGCGTGATGGTCACGATGTAACGCCAATCAAATTCGATGGCGCATACGCCGATGATCAGAATGAATTCGACAATCGTCGGCACCAGCGTCATTAGCGCCATGCGTGAAATGTTTTCGATACCGGCCCGGCCGCGCTCCAGGACGCGCGTCAGCCCGCCGGTTTTCTTTTCAAGGTGAAAGCGCAGCGACAGCCGGTGCATATGCTCGAACGTCGTCAAGGCGAGCTTACGCACCGCATGCATGGCGACCTTGGCGAACATGCCTTCGCGGCCTTGCACCAGCAGCGTCATCAGGATGCGCGACAGTCCGTAGAAAATGCTCGCCAGAATAGGCGCACCGATCAGCCAGCCCAGCGTCTCATTGGAAGGCACCTTGCCGCCGGCTGCGGCGACCAGCGCATCCGTCGCCCACTTGAGCGTGAACGGCACACACACGGTTATGATCTTTGCGATCAAGATCAGCCCGAGCGACAGCAGAACTGTGCGGCGAAGATCCGGCCGGTCCTGAGGCCACATGTAGGGCCACAGCGCGCGCAGCACGCGCGACTGCTCGGCAGAGAGCTTGAAACGGTCTAGAAAACGGCCCTGTTCAGACGGCAATGGCTCGGCCGAAGGGGTGGCATGAGACGGAAGCGAAGGTTGCATCGCTTGCTCATAGTGCGCAGTTTAGAACTTGTCCATTGTTGCTGGCTCGCGACGGCTCCCCTCCGCAGAAACGGCCCCCGATCGCGGAGCCGGCCGCCATGCTCAATGGGTGTTTGCACGCCCCTGGACGTCCAAATGGGAACCTTCCTGTTGCTCTCAAATGAAGGGTTTTAAATCCTGATCATTGCTGTCAGATATTCTCGAGTGAGTCCGCTGGCGAGTTGCTTGCTCACTCCACGAGGGTCCCATGGACAGACGCGAACTGATTATCGGCACGGGTGCGTTTGCGCTTGGCGCAGGCGGCATCACGGCTCTTGCCAGCAAAGCCGCCGAGGCAGCGAATTTGACGTTGGTCGCGCAACCGGCGCGCTTTGCGATCAACGGCGCTGTCACTGAAAACATGATGAGCTATGCGCCAGATCAGCCGCCGCCCGTTATTCGCATGAAGCAGGGCCGGCGTTTTGTCACGGACCTCATCAACAAACTTCCCGAAGAAACCACGATCCATTGGCATGGCGTCAGAGTTCCCAACCCCATGGATGGCGTGCCCTATTTGGCGCAGGACCCAATCCCTCCGGGAACGGCTTTCCGTTATGACTTCGTGCCGATGGATGCGGGCACCTATTGGTATCATCCGCACTGCAATACACTTGAGCAAATGGGTCGAGGTCTCACCGGCGTGCTCATCGTCGATGAGACTATTGATCCGGGCTTCGATACAGATTTAATCCTGAACCTGCGTGATTTCCGCCTCGGCCCCGGCAATCAATTCATTGAATTTTTCACCGTCAAAACGGCAGCGCGTGGCGGCACGCTGGGTACGGTGATGACAGCCAACTGGGCCGTCAGACCCGTTTATGACCAGCCCGCTGGTGGCCTGACGAGGCTGCGTCTCGTCGCATCGGATACGACTCGCGTCTATAAAATTACCATTCCGGGAGCTGAGACACGTCTTCTCGCCCTTGATGGCAATCCCGTCCCGGATGATTTGCAGCCGCTCGATCCGGCAAGCCCACTTTTTCTGGGGCCAGGCCAGCGCGCCGACATCGCGGTCAGAATACCTGATCTAGAAGGCAGCCTGATCGACGTGCTGACTGAGGTGCAAGGCCAAGGCAAGGTGCTCGCCCAATTGAAGGCGGCTGGTCCAAGCCGCAACCGGGCAATCACTGACGTAAGACCGCTGCCGTCCAACCCCGTTAAAGAGCCCGACATTCAATCGGCGGAAAGGCACGATTTTGTATTCGGCTGGACACCCGGCGGAGACAAACCCCAACTCAGTCTTTGCGGATCCCTCGGCTTCACGTTCTGGTCGATCAACCGTGCGGCGTGGCCCGGTGATTTTCCAAACCCCACCGAGCCCTTGGCAATTTTCAAGCAGGATCAGTCCTATATTCTGAGCTTTAGGAACGAGACCCAGAATGATCATCCCATTCATTTACATGGCATGACATTCCGCGTGTTGCACTCGTCGAAACGGCCGCTCTCGCGCCAGCTCACCGACACGGTTTTGTTGCGCGCGCAAGAAACCATAGATGTCGCGGTCGTAGCTGATAACCCAGGAAACTGGATGTTCCACTGCCATGTCATCGAGCATCAGAAGAGCGGGCTCTCGGGCTTTATACGCGTGGCTTGACGAGGCAGCTGCCCCGGTCAAACCCGCCGCTTCCCCCGCAAAGGCAGGACGAGTTTCTGACAAGGACGGATGACATCGGCGTCGGGAATACGATGCTGATTGGCGCGATAGATTATGGTGTAGCGGCTGCCATGGCGGTAGTGCCGGTTGGCGATGGCCCACAGCGTATCGCCGGGCTGCACTACATAGATCATCTGCTTGCGGCCGTTACGGCGTGTGGTGCCCGCGTGGCAGCTGCGGGCGTGGCGGGCATCGGCTTCGTTGCGCGAGCGCCATCCGCCAGCCCGCGCACCATTGGCGCTTGAACGATCGGCGGTTTTAACTTGGCGATTGGAGCGCTCCGGCGCGGCAGCGCGGTCTTCGTCACCCTCGTCATCACCTTCGACTGTGAACTGCAGCCGCCGTCCGTTGGGATCGCTTTGGCTGGCTGCAAAACTGCGGTCGCGCGACAGTTCCTGATCAGATGGAAGCGGACCGTCAGCCGGTGCGGGCTTGGCTTGCATCTCGGCCTTCTTCAGTTCAGCTTCACGTTCGCGCTTTTGTGCGTTTTCTAGGCGCTTCAAGACGTCTTCGATGCGCTTGGCTTCGGCGTCTTTGCGAGCTTGAACGGCGGCTGCACGCGCGGCGTCGCGGGCCTTTGCAGCGCGTTCATCGGCTTCCTTGCGCTTGGCTTCGGCTGCCTGCCGCGTTTCTTCAGTGGAGGCCTTGGAGTCTGCCGCGTCGCGCGCTTCAGCGTCACGCAGCGCCTTCACGGCGCGCTCGCGTTCCTGTTGAATTTTTCGCGCAGCTTCCGCCGCATTTCCGCTGGTATCGACTGGGGGCTTCGGTTCCTTGATGACTGTTTCAGATTTGCTCTCTGATACCGCATTCGGGTTCGCAGGAACTGTCAGCGGTTCTGCGATGTCGCGCTGATAGGTTTCACTCGCATCCTTCAGCCAGCCGCGCACGGCATCGACACCGGAGCTGAGCGGATCTTGAGACGATGCGTCCGGGGCGCTTGGAGCGGATCGAGCTTCAGGTGCCGGAGCGGGCTCCGTGGTCTGCGCCATGTCAAACGAGGCCGCCGCCGAAGGAGCGGTTGCATCAACCGGCCGCGTCAGATTTCTTGCAACCTCAACTTGGTACGCCTGCGATGCGCGCTCCAGCCATCCTGCAACGGGCGTTGCCACATCGATGCCCCGGCGTGCAGGCGGTCGCGGCACGGGTCCGGTGGATGAGGGCTGCACTGCCGCTGGTGGCACAATCTCCGTAAACCGGCGTGAAGCGGCATCGGCCAAGTCTTGCGCGCGCCGCGATACGCTTCCGGTTTCGTCGCTGTCCGGACGGGCTGGCATGCGACTAGCAACTCGTGCGCGATCGTAGACAACGATCTCTCGGTCTGCGAAGTCCGCCGGAATGAACACGCGTACTTCATCGCCGTCCTGCATCGTCTCGCGGCCTGCCGCCACCAATGTGATGTTGTAATCGCCGGCGTCGAGTTTTTTACCCAGCGACACAGCCCAGCGCCCGCTGGCATCGACAATCGCGGCGCCGATCATGAGGCCTGACGATTTGATGAGAACCTGGCTGCCCGGAGTTCCGTCGCCTTCGAGTTTCGACACGCCGGTTTTTTCGATGATGATGCGGTGGAATGCAGGTGCGGCTACGTCCGGCTGCGGAACCGGGGTCAGCTTCGGCCTGTCATCCACAAATCGGAACGTAGCTTGAGCCTGCGCCTGGGTGAACAGCGCGAGTTTGGCGGACGGCGCAGCACGCGCCGCACTCCCTGTACGTTGCAGATGCGCTCCGGCCGCAACGCCAGCGGCAGCTGCCGTCAATATGGCGGCGCATAGCAAGGTCGGGAACATGGCGGGGTCGGCACGACGCATTACACACACTACTTTCGGCCGCTGCACTTTTTTGACGCTTGTGCTTTACCACTTGGCGCACTTCACTTTTATGCGCCGAGACCAGACCACAATATGGCGTCTAAAACCTCCAAACTAGATTAAAGTGCCACGTGGGGCGTCAGATTGCCAAGGCGCGGGCACAACTGTCTTTGTTTTGGTGCATAAGTTGCTGCAGCACCGCGTAACACAGACATGCCCCGGTTTGGCCCCGCTTTGTCTGTGTCATGGCTGGACGGAGCGTTGAGACTGTCATCCGGGCTCAACGCCAATCTATAACAAACGTCAGGCGCGGACCCGATCTGCGCCACAACCGGAATTCACATGAGTAAGAAAAAACCTGAACGCGCCATCAAAATCCGGCCCGATACGAGTGTCTGCGTCTATTGCGGATCGGGCAAGGGCAACAACCCGGCTTATGCCACGGCTGCCATCGCGCTCGGCCAAGCGCTTGCAAACACTGGCATCGGCCTCGTCTATGGTGGCGGTGGCCTTGGTCTTATGGGGGAAGTCGCGACCGCCACATTGCGCGCGGGCGGTCACGTGACAGGCATCATCCCGAAGTTTTTGTCTGAACGTGAGCATATGCTGCGCGAGGTCGACGAACTGATCATCACCGAAGATATGCACGCCCGCAAACGCATGATGTTCGAGCGCTCGGACGCGTTCGTGGCGCTGCCCGGCGGCATCGGCACGCTGGAAGAACTGGTGGAACAGCTGACCTGGTCGCAACTCGGCCGGCACGCGAAGCCCATCGTTGTCGCCAACATCGACAGTTTCTGGAGCCCGTTCCTAAATCTACTTGATCACATGAAAAGCGATGCGTTCATCAGGCCTGGGCTCGAAGTGAGTTTTACCGTGGTCGACAGCGCGGAGAAAATTGTGCCGGCGATCAAAGCCGCTCTGCCGCCGCCTCACATCAACACACCGGTTTCTGCCGCACTCGAAAAGCTCTGAACGGGCGTCACGCCGGATCGGTCAAACTACGGCCAGATTTTCGCGGTCCACCGTTTTGCACAAGGGTCTCGTTGAGACCCCGGGGCTAATGGGGGGACTGTTCGGCCATGGCCACACTCGTGCAAGATGCCGTCGCTAGCCAACTGAAGCCAACGCTAAATCACATTCACAGCGCGGTGTTGATCGCAGCTCTCGGCGGCGGCTTGTGTCTCACTGCGTGGAGCCTCGCCGGCTTGGCAGGTCTTGCCATCGTCATGCTCGGGCTGGCGGCGTTTCTGATCGTTGATCCGCGCGTTCCCGGTTTCAGTATCATTGACCTCTATGGCAGCGAATTGCAGCCGCCGGATTCAAGCCAGATCTCCAGCCTCGTTGACGTGCTCGCTTATCGCGCGGGCCTGACGGAGCGGCCGGATCTTTACGTGATCCCGAGCCTGACGTTGAGCGCTTTTTCCGCAGCACCCGCAGGCAAGCCGGCAATTGCCGTGACCGAAGGGCTGCTGCGCCGCCTGACGTTGCGCGAGACGGCCGGCATTCTCGCGCACGAGATGGCGCACATCCGCAACAACGATGTGGCCGTGTTCAAATATGCCGATTGGCTGGCCCGTCTGACGCCGCTGATGGCGTGGATCGGTGTGCTGCTCGCCGGCATCAACTTGGCGCTTGCGACCGAGGGTTTCGAGGCAGCCCCTTGGGGCATCGTTGCCCTGCTTTTTTTTGCCCCCGCCCTGGCAAATTGGCTGCAGCTCACACTGTCACGCGCGCGCGAAGACGAGGCGGATGCGCAGGCTGCGGCTATGACAGGCGATTCCATGGCACTTGCCTCAGCACTCAATCGCATGGACAGCACCACCGGGACCCTTTGGGATGACTTCCGCCCTCCGAACTTCGGCCGGCGCGTCCCGTTGCCGTCGCTGCTGCGCGCGCACGCTCCAGATAAAGCCCGTATAGCCCGGCTGCTGGCGCGCGCGCCGCGCCCGGAATTTGAGCCCCTCGTGATCCATGAGCAGCCAAGTGTATCCCTTGTCGGCTATGGCCCGGGCGATATGCGCCCACGCCTGCGCTGGAACGGTTTGTGGTATTGATCGCCTGCTTCAAGGCCTTTGTAAAACAGGCCTCACGGCCACAGCGCCGTCGCAATTGCCCTATTCAGCTCAGGTTCAGCGTCCCCGTGTCAGTTTAGCTGCTCGATGATCGAGGGCTGGTGCCCAGATTGGCGGCGTCCGTCCGCTCGCGCCATGATTACAAAGGTTGGAAGTCCGACATGAGAATTTGCACAGGCTCACGCCTCAAGCCCTTTGCCGCGCTCGCCTTTGCGGCTGCCCTCATACTGGGCGGCGTCGCGACGGTGCCCGCTGCTGCCCAGTCCGGCGGCTATGACAACGATGACTACGACATCGGCAACAGCCAAAACCGCAACTACGACAACGATGGCGGCGGCTATTCCGACAGTTCAGATGACGGAAGCTACCAGTCCGATCAGCGCGGCTACTCCGACACCGATGACGAGGACGGCTATGAAGATGGCCAGGATGCACCCGATGTCGCCTATTTTTACGATGAGCTCGAAGATCAGGGCACCTGGTCAGAGCATCCTCAGTATGGTCAGGTTTGGCGTCCGCGGAATGTCGATAGCGAGTGGCGGCCCTACACGCGCGGCACGTGGGCCAACACCCAAGAACACGGCTGGTACTGGGTCTCGGATGAACCCTTCGGCTGGGCGACCTATCACTACGGCCGCTGGCATCTGGATGACCGCTACGGCTGGGTCTGGGTGCCTGGAACGCGCTGGGGACCTGCCTGGGTCGCATGGCGTTCGAGCAACGAAAACATCGGCTGGGCTCCGTTGCCTCCTGAAGCGCGCTGGGAGCATGGGTCTGGTTTGCACTACGAACAGACCATCTATGACAGCCCGCGCTACACGGCTTACTGGTCGTTCGTTGAGCCGCGCTACATCACAGCGCCACGGCTTTATACCTACTGCGCGCCGCGTGCGCGTGTGACCACGATCATCTATTCGACGCGCCCGCAAACCAATTACGTGTTCGTCAACCGCCGCATCGTCAACCGCGGCGTGTCGGTGACCAGCATCGAGCGCGTGACGCGGACGCGCGTGACCACGGTACGCGTCAGTCAGTCCGACAATCGCTCGTACAGAACCGTGCGCCGCGAAACGAATGTCATCAACGTCTACCGGCCTAAACTGACGCGCGCCCAGGTTCGCCAGCGTGCAGCCGGAAAACCCGTTCTCGACCGCGCGCAATGGCGCGACGTTGACCGCAGGCCGGTGCGCCGCGACAAGCGTGACGAGCGCAAAGATGATCGCCGCGACGTACGCCAGGAGCGCATCAATCCGGCAAACCAGGCGCCTAGCTCCTACAGCAATACGGGCCGCTATCCGGCTGCGGTGGGTGCACCTCCCAATGGCCGGGACAGCATTTATACGGCTCCCCCGGTTGGCAACAGAAGCTTAAAAAATGCCGACCGCGCGCGTGGACCCAACCGTGATCGGGATAGTGGGCAGAAAGCAGACCGCAGCCAGGATCGCGATAAAGGCCGGGACCGCGATCGGACACGGCAGTCGAAGGTGCAGGGTGGTTCCCCGAATGTGGGGCAAAGCTCATATGCCAACACCCCGGCTGCCCGCGGGGATGGCGCCAATGCCAACGGATTTAATCAAACCCAGCAGGCAAATCCGCGCGCGGACAATCGCAAAAAGAAGCGCGACAAGAAAAAGAACGAAGAATAGCAGGGCTTAGGATTGGGCAATGGTTGCGGGATGCGCCTGTTTTCGCGTATCCCGCTGTCATGACCGTGACCCGACGCCCTTCCAACGACCCCGCAGAGTCTATCGCGCTTCTTTCCCGCATTCGCTCGGGAGACCGCGGGGCAATTTCCGCGGCCGTCACCATGCTTGAGGCGTTGCGCCCGGGCGCGCCAGAACTGCTGCGCGCGATGCAACCATATTTGGGACGCGCTATGGTTGCAGGGTTTACCGGACCACCGGGTGCGGGGAAATCGACGCTTGTCAACGCCCTCATCCGGCATCTGCGCGACAGCGGCAAAACCGTCGCTGTGATCGCTGTTGATCCCTCAAGCCCTATTTCAGGCGGCGCCATACTCGGCGACCGCATCCGCATGACGGCGGCCCTTGACGATGACGGCGTGTTCGTGCGCTCGCTGGCCAGCCGTGGCTACCTTGGCGGATTGTCGCCCGCCGCCGTGCGCATCATCGACGCGTTCGATGCGGCAGGATTCGATGTGATCCTGCTTGAAACGGTCGGCACCGGACAAAACGAAATTGACGTTGCCGAAGTAGCTGACGTGCGCGTGGTCATTGCCGCACCCGGACTTGGCGACGACATTCAGGCGATGAAATCAGGGTTGCTGGAAATCGCAGACGTGCTGGTCGTCAACAAGGGCGACCGCGAAGGTGCCGACCAAACGATGCACCAGCTCAAAGGCGCGCTTTCGATCCGCGCCTATCAGCGCAACGAAGTGCCCGTGCTCAAGACGACAGCGACGACGGGTGATGGCATTGCCGAGTTGATGGAAGCGGTGACCGCCGTTGGCTGCCGTGTCACGGCCTTACCGCCTGTTGAGCGCCGCCGCCGCCGGGCACGTTATCTGATCGTGCGTGCTGCAGCCGATCTCGTGGCCGCACGCGTCAAGGCAGGTACGGATATTGATGCCCTCGCCGATGACGTGCTGGCTGGTACGCTTGCACCCGATGATGCGGCCAAGCGATTGATGGAAGGGTAACGCAGCGTCCTTAATCCACGGCGCCCGTCCTCTCACCTGCACACCAGCCTGCCACGCCACTCACACCAAACTCGCGGCAAGATTGATCGACAGGGCCAGCACCATGGTGTTGAAGAAAAACGCGACAATCGCGTGCAAGGTTACAAGGTGGCGAAGTCCTTTCGAGACTACCAGAACATCTGACGTTTGAGAGGCCGCGCCGATTGATGCCGCGAAATAGAAAAAGTCCCAGTAGTCGGGGTGAGCGTCTTTAGGAAATACAAGACCCCCGGGACTGTCCTGCGTGAGGTTGTGCGGGGCATAGTGCTCGTGCGCGTAGTGCAGCGTGAAGACGACCTGCATCACCAGCCAGGAAATGACGATCGTCAGAGCTGCCATCGCAACGTAAACGGCTTTGGCGTTGGCACTCGCGGCTTTAGCCTCGCTCATAAGGCCGACGATGGCGATTAAGCTCAACACCACTGCAGCGAGGATCAAGATGAGGACAACCACGGCACTGTCGTCTTGATGCGCGGCGCGGGACTTGATGCGGTCCACGTGGCATCGGCTTATCATCCGCAAGACCAGGGTGAGATACACAAAACCACCGATGCACCAGGCCATCGCCTCGCGCACAGGCGCTGACAATTCCGCCGGAAGCAGCATCGCTGCGGCCAACGCCGCGGCAGCCCCCAAATAGACCCGTGAGTGAAGCCAGATTGCCTGCCTAATCGCATGCGGGTGATAGAAGGGCAGCGTGCGCTGCGTATGTTTTTCCTGGATCGTCACGTTGCACTCCCGCGATGGGGCATACCCACTGTTAGGGCCAAAAGCAAAGGCGCAGCATTTTCGTTCCGTTCCCCGCCTTACTTCCCTAGCCCCACCCCATTGACCAGCGATTTGAGCGGTAGTCCGCTCAGGCAATCTGCCACGGGACCCGCGTCAGTCTTGCAGTCCACAACGTCGTTGATCAGAACGCGGCCGACCTTGTCGCACGCCAGCGCATCGAAATCGAATTGCTTCACAACTTGCTTGGCGGACTTGATGGGTGCGAGGTCGAGTGTCACGCGGCGGCCAATGACGCCATCGGGCTGGAAGAGAACCAGATCGAGTTTCAGCACCGCGTAGTTTTTATCGCCAGCGTTATCGATCACGAAATAGGCGCGGCAGGCCTTGTCTAGGGGCTCAAGCTTGTTGAGTTCAAGTGACAGGCCCGAGGGTGGTGCAGCCGAAGGTGATTGCCCCTGCACGTTGCCAGCGCCTACGGTGAAGGCGGCTGCGAGGCCCACAGCGCGCAAAAAGTTTGATGTCAAAACACCCTCCGGTCACTCACAGCGGCAGACCGTTCTACTCCGCTGCCAGCTTGTGTCCCGCAAGGACCGTGTCGGCATGCCGTCCGGTCAACTCCGACAGATGATCGAAGCGCGCGGTGTATGTTCCGGTTCCAGACGTTGCCGAGCGCACCTCAATGATAAGGTCGTCCATTTCCGCTTCCGGAATATGCGCCGACACCACATCCCAACCCGGCCAGCCCTGGCGCGCATCAAACCCAAGAATTTGGCCCCGGCGTTGCGAAATGATCCCGTTGATGCGCGCCGTCGCCTCGCTCGGCACCGCGATGTCGACGGCCATCACCGGCTCCAGTAAAACCGGCGCGCACTTCGGCATACCCTCGCTCATCGCCAAGCGCCCAGCTTGCCGGAATGCCATGTCCGAACTATCGACCGTGTGATACGAGCCATCGGTCAGCGTAACGCCCACATCGACGACTGGGAACCCAAGCGGGCCCGTTTTCAGATAGTCCGCAACGCCGATTTCAACGGAGGGAATGTAGTTCTTCGGCACGACGCCGCCCGTGATTTTGTCGCCAAAAACGAAGCCAGAACCACGCGGCAGCGGCGCAATCGTCAGCACGACATCGCCGAACTG